>JAJYDH010000131.1 GCA_021777685.1 Planctomycetota bacterium
GGCAGTGCCTCGTGATCGGCCTCAAAGACCCGGGCGGCCAGGGTCTCGGGGGTGTCGTCGTTCAGGACGGGCACCGGGACCTGGAAGATGATCGGCCCGGTGTCATAGGTGTCGTCCGCGAAGTGGACCGTGCAGCCGGAGAGCTTGACCCCGGCATCGATCGCCGCCCGGTGGACGGCCCCGCCGTGGAACCCCTTGCCCGAGAACGCCGGGATCAGCGAGGGGTGGATGTTGATCACCCGCCCGGCGTAATCCGGCGGGATCTGGACGAGCGAGAGGAACCCTCCCAGGATCACCAGATCGGCCCCGCTCCGCCGGATCGGGTCGAAGACCCCGGCGCTGAAGACGTCGAGCGGGCGCTTGCCCCGGACCTCGACCGAGACCGGGATGCCCGCGTGTTCGGCCCGTTCAATGGCGCCGATCCCCGGCCTGCTCGCGACCACCTGAACGACCTCGGCCCGGAGCCGCCCGTCGTGCGTCCGGTCGATCAGGTTCCGCAACGTCGTCCCGCCCCCCGACGCGCAGACGGCCAGGCGGATCGGCGGGTTGAGGATCGGAGGATTGCGTGGACCTTCGGGCATCATTGGGAGACGACCGCCGCGCATCGGTCGCAGAGGGTCGGATGTTCGGCATTCAGGCCGACGGTCGGACGGTAGTTCCAGCAGCGTTCGCACTTGGGATGCGGCGACTTCTCGGCGACGACCTGCTCGGTCCCCGGGACGACGTGCCCCTCGCGGTCGGCCGCGACGTGGACCTCGGAGACGATGCAGAGCGTCGCCAGGAGCCCCCGGTCGAGCCGGGCGGCTCCTTCCTCGTCGGTGCTGATCCGGATCACGGCCTCCTGGGCGCTGCCGATCTGCTTGGCCTTCCGCATCCCTTCGAGCGCGACCAGGGCCAGCTCGCGGAGCTGCTTGAGACGGTCCCAGTGATCGTCACGCCCGGGGTCGTCCCAGCGAGGGTCGGCCTCGGGCCAGCCGGCGAGGTGGACGCTCGCCCCTCGGCGGTCGGCCGGCAGGACGTCCCAGAGTTCCTCGGCGGTGTGGGGGATGATCGGCGCCAGGAGCCGGGTCAGGTCCTCGTGGAGCCTGGCCAGGACGAACTGCGCGGCCCGTCGATCGGGGCCGTCCGGGGCCTCGGCGTAGAGCCGATCCTTGAGGACGTCGAGGTAGAAGCTCGACAGGTCCACGGCGCAGAACTGATAGATCCGCTGGTAGACGCGGTAGAACTCGAACCGCTCGTAAGACTCGGTCACGTCGCGGATCACGGCGTTGAGCTGCCCCAGCGCCCACTTGTCGATCTCGTGGAGCGTCCCGGGGTCGACCGTCGATGGGTCGAACCTGGCGTAATCCTCCAGGTTGCCCAGGAGGTAGCGGAAGGTGTTGCGGATCTTCCGGTACGCCTCGGACGTCTCCTTGATCCCCCGCTCGCTCATCCGGACGTCGTCGGCGTAATCGAGGCTGGCGACGTAGAGCCGGAGGACGTCGGCGCCGTATTGCTCGGTCGCCTTGACGGCCGAGACGGCGTTGCCGCCCGACTTGGCCATCTTCTTGCCCTGCTCGTCGACGATGAACCCGTGCGTCAGGACCCCCTCGAACGGGGCCCGGCCGGTGGTCGCGACGGCGGTCAAGATCGAGGACTGGAACCAGCCTCGATGCTGGTCCGACCCCTCCAGATACAGGAAGGCCGGGTAATCCAGGCCGTAGCTCGGCTCCTTCAGGACGGCCCGGTGGCTGGAGCCGGACTCGAACCAAACGTCGAGGATGTCGCCTTCCTTGCGGAAGGCAGTCCCGCCGCACTTCGGACAGGCGGCGCCCGGCGGCTTGATCTCGTCCACCGGCTTCGAGAACCAGGCGTCGGCCCCTTCGACCCGGAAGAGGTCGCGGAAGTGGCGGACGGTCTCGGCGGTCAGGAGTTGCGTCCCGCACGACTCGCAGCCGAGGGCCGGGATCGGCACGCCCCAGGCCCGCTGGCGGCTGATGCACCAGTCGGGGCGGAGGGAGACCATCGCCTCGATCCGGGTCCGGCCCCAGGCGGGATGCCAGCGGACCTCCTCGTTGATGACCTTGAGCGTCTTCGCCCGGAGGTCGTCGCGGTCGACCGCGACGAACCATTGCTCGGTCGCCCGGAAGATGACCGGCTTCTTGCACCGCCAGCAGTGCGGGTAGCTGTGGGCGAACTCGTAAGAGTGGTAGAGATGGCCGGACTCGCGGACGATCTCGACGACCTTCGGGTTGGCCTTGAAGACGTGCTCGCCGACCAGCGAAGCCGGCGCCTCGTCGTTGTACCGGCCCGAGGCGTCGACCGGGCTCAGGGTCGGCAGGCCGTAACGCTGGCCGGTCTGGTAGTCCTCGGCCCCGTGGCCGGGCGCGGTGTGGACCAGGCCGGTGCCGTCCTCGACGGTCACATACGGGGCCAGGACGATCGGGCTCTCGCGATCGATGAAGACGTGCCGGTAGCGGGCGCCTTCGAGGTCCTTCCCCTTGCAGCGGCCGACCTCGGTGAAGTCGGTCAGGCCGCGAAGCCCCATGACCTTGCCGACCAGCTCGGCCGCGAGGATCGTCTGGACGGGCTGAGCCGTGGCGGCGTCTACGTATCGGAGGCCGAACTAGTCGAGGTCGGGATGGGCGGCGATGGCGACGTTGGCCGGCAGGGTCCAGGGCGTCGTGGTCCAGATCATCGCGTGCCAGGGGCCGGGCCCCCAGGATTCGGGCACGCCGCTGACCATCGGGAAGTTGACGTAGATGCTCGGCGAGGTCTCGTCGGAGTATTCCAGCTCGGCCTCGGCCAGGGCCGTCCGGTCCTGCATGCACCAGTGGATCGGCTTGAGCTGGCGGAAGATCGAGCCGTTGTCGAGCAGGCCGGCGAGGACGTCGAGGATGCCGGCCTCGTAGCGGGGGTCGAGCGTGAGGTAGGGATGGGACCAGTCGCCCGAGATCCCCAGGCGGAGGAACTGGTCGCGCTGGACGCCGACCCACTTCATCGCCTCGGCATGGCAGAGGGCGCGGACCTCGGCGACGCCCATCCCGGCGGCCTTCGAGCCCAGATCCTTCATCACCTTGTGCTCGATCGGCAGGCCGTGGCAGTCCCAGCCGGGGACGTACGGGCTGTCATATCCTCGCATGGTCAGCGACCGGACGACGAGATCCTTGAGCACCTTGTTGAGGAGGTGCCCCATGTGGATCTCGCCGTTCGCGTAGGGCGGGCCGTCGTGGAGGATGCGCCGGGGCCTGTCGGCGGACTTCTGGCGGATCAGGGCATAGAGATCCTGCTCGCGCCAGCGGGCCTGCATCGCCGGCTCGCGGACGGTCAGGTTCGCCTTCATGTCGAAGGCGGTGACCGGCAGGTTCAGGGTCTCTTTGTAGGGCTTGGCGTTGGTGGACATGCGCCTGATGATTTCGAATGAAAGATCTGAGATCTCAAATTTGAGATTTGCGATCCGAACGCGGGTCAGCCGCCCATCCGCTCCAAAACACCCCGGACGACGGTCCGGAGCTTCCCCTCGGCCTCTCGGGCGACGGCGAGGATGTCCTCGATCTTGACCGGCTCCAGGGCGTCGGGCAGGCAGAGGTCGGTCACGATCGAGAACCCCAGGACCTTCATCCCGGCGTGGACGGCGACGAGGACCTCGGGCACGGTCGACATCCCGACCACGTCGGCGCCGATGGCCCGGAGGAAGCGGTACTCGGCCCTCGTCTCCAGGTTCGGGCCGGTCACGGCCACGTAGACACCCCGATGGGCGACGACGTTCGACTCCAGCGCGATCTTGAGGGCGAGATCCTGGAGCTTCCGGTCGTAAGGCTCGATCATGTCGGTGAATCGGGGGCCGAGCCGGTCGTCGTTCGGCCCGATCAGCGGGTTCAGGCCGAGCAGGTTGATGTGGTCGTCGATGACGACGATGTCCCCCTTCGAGTGCATGGGGTTCATCCCGCCGGCCGCATTCGAGACGATCAGGGTCCGGCACCCCAGCTCGCGCATCACCCGGATCGGGAACGTCACCTGCGCGGCGGAATAGCCCTCGTACAGGTGGAACCGCCCCTCCATCGCCATGACCGAGCGGCCCGCGAGCGTCCCGCAGACCAACTGTCCGCGATGGCTCTCGACGGTCGAATGGGGGAAATGCGGGATTTCCGGATAGGGGATGGCAACCTCGGCCGCGATCTCGTCGGCGACGGCTCCCAGCCCGGTGCCCAGGACGATCCCGACGGTGGGCGACCCGTGAGGCCAGCGCCCTCGGACGATCCGGGCGGCCTCCTCGACATGTTCCCAGCGGTGATGGTGCATCGACGGGCGGGCTCGCTCAATAACGACGGAGCAGGCGGGCGAATCGGGGGTCCCGGCGGAGCGACTTGAGGTCGGGGTCGCGGCGGAGGTGCGGGATGTGGCCGTAGCCGAGCCGGAGGGCCCGCTCCAGGGCCTCGAAGGCCCGGTCGGTCATCCCCAGGAGGGCGTAGCTGCACGCCAGGTTATACCAGGGGATCGGGCGATCGGGCCTGATCCGGACGAGCTGCAGGTCGGCTTGCAGGGCCCGGTTGTAGTAGCCCTTCGCGGCCAGGTTGTCGGCGTGGACCTTCAGGGCGTCGCCATAGAGCGGGTCGCGTTCGAGCACCCGGCCGAGGAAGTCGAGTTCAAATTCGAGCTGGCTCTGCTCTCGGGTCCGGCGCTTCGAGGTTTCCGGGATCGGGGCCTCGAAGGATTCGTCCGGTCGATCATGGGCTGCGGACATTCCAGAGACGCTCCCTTCCCGGCCTGGGACGATCGGTGCGGGACCTTCCCCGCCGTGAGGGAAGGCCGTTCGTCATGATATGAATCAAAGATAGCCGGAATCGACCGAGGAACCAAGCAGAAGCTCGCGGATTTTCGCCGGGCGTTCCTCCGCGGGAACAGCGACAGTCAGGCGGTCCGGGCGCCCGGGGGACAAGTTCCCCCGCCCGGGCCTCGGCGGCGGGGCGGGGGCGATTCGGGGACCGGGGGGACAGGTGCCGGCCCCGGCTCGATCAGAGGTCGTCCACCTCTTCCTCTTCCTCATCGTCCAGGTCGTCGAGGTCGTCATCATCGTCGTCGAGGTCGTCCTCGTCGTCGATGTCGATCTCGTCGATCTCCATGTCTTCCTCGTCGAGGTCGTCGTCGTCGTCGAGGTCGTCGAGGTCGTCATCGTCGTCGAGGTCGTCGAGGTCGTCGTCCTCGTCATCGTCGAGGTCCTCGTCGATCTCGTCGTCCTCCTCCTCGTCGCCGGGATGTCGGGCGGAGAGGGGGGGGACGAACTCGTCGATTTCGAGCCCGGAGGGCTCGCCCGCGACGGGGTATTCAGCGATCGAGGCCATGGCAACACGTTCCCACATCGTTCGTTCCTCAAGGACTGGGGGTCAGCTCGGGTCGCCCCCCGGATTTACTCGGCATCGCAATCTCGGCCCATCCCCCCGGCGCCCCGTTGACGCTGTCCCCGAGGGCGGAGCCCTATTGGTAGGAAAGGGATACGCACTTGTCAAGCCGCCCTGCTCGCGGAAAGAACGGGCCGGGGACGGGGGCCGGCCCGCGGGTCATGCGAGCCCCACGAATTGGCCGATCGTGGCCGAACGGGCGATCGCCTCCAGGAGCCGGATCGTGGGGACGGCCTGCTCGGCCGGGCAGCAGAGGGGGACGCCTTCGAGGATCGCCTCGACGAAGTTGGCGTCCACGCTCCCCGAGGGCGCGGGCAGGGGGATCGGACGGGGCGGGCCGTCGCCGCGCTCCTCGGTCAGGGAGGCGTCGGTCGCCCGGAGTCGGCCCCGTTCCCCGTGATAGACCAGCTCGAAGAGCGGCACGGGGGAAACGCCGGAGATGGCGACGGTCGCTGGCGTGCCGTCGGACAGGCGGATCGAGGCGGCCGTCACCGTGTCGAGACCCGACGGCTCGCGGGCCTGGATCGCCGCGACCAGATCCGCCGACCCGCCGGTCGACCAGAGGAGGGCGTCCAGGAGCTGGATGCCCGAG
Source organism: Planctomycetota bacterium (assembly GCA_021777685.1). GTDB lineage: Bacteria > Planctomycetota > Planctomycetia > Isosphaerales > Isosphaeraceae > Tundrisphaera. Next base: position 5,971 of record JAJYDH010000131.1, read on the forward strand.
TCGGCCAGGATGCCGCCGCCGGCGAATCGAGGGTCGAACCGCCAGGCGTTCTCCTCGGTCTGGTGCGACTCCAGCCAGGGCTGGGCCATGGTCGCGGTGATCAGCCGGACCGGGCCGATCGCCCCCTCGGCGAGCATCTCCCTGGCCCGGACGAGCGAGGGGAGCAGGCGGAAATGATGCCCAACGCCGACTTTGCGGTCGCGGCCCTTCGCCACCCCGGCGATGTCGACCGCCTCCTGGACGTTCGTGGTGAGCGGCTTCTCGACGAACACATGGCAGCCGGCCTGGAGGGCGTCCATCGCCGGCCGGTAATGCGAGGGGTGGGGCGTGAAGATCGCCACCGCGTCGGGCGAGGTCTCGCGGATCAGCCCCCCGAGGTCGGCGAACGACGCGACCGGGCGGCCGGGCCTCGAACACCGATCGGCGAGGGCGCGGGCGGCCGACGGGTCGGCGTCGGCGCAGCCGACCAGGCTCACGCCCTCGATCGCCAGGAGGCGATCCGCGTGCGCCGCCGAGGCGGGGCCCCGGCCGATGATCCCGATCTTCAAGCCCGTCGTCGCCATCCGTCGCCACCCTTCGAGTTCCGTCGGCAAAGGCGGCCCTATCCCATCAATCTCATGACCGAACGTCAAGACATTATCGGGACGGGTCAAGGTCAATTCTCGGAATTTCCGAGCCCTCGCCAGGACCCCCTTCGTTCCCGTCCCGAGACCACTCTACCACGCCCGCGAGAGATCGAGAGAGATCCAGGCCGACGATTCCCCGAGGACCACCCGCTTGACGGACGGCGAGGCTGGCTTTATCCTGGACATGGTCCATGACGGTGGGTGTGGCCTAGCGGTTAAGGCACCAGATTGTGGATCTGGATATCGCGGGTTCGAATCCCGTCACCCACCCTGACCCCAAATCCCGCCGAATCCTGGTCTTAACTCGGGTAATGGCCCAGTTGCGCCCCCCGGGAATCCACGCCTTGTCACGTCTCGCGATACACACACTCTCCGGCTCGTGATGGATTCCAGGGTGGTGCGAGAAGCGGCGAATTTTCACCACGGAGTTCGCGGAGGACGCGGAGAGACAGCAACTTGATCAGTCTCTCTCCATCAGTCCTGTTTGGATTCTCCGCGGTGCAATTCCTGGCCTTCCGTGTTGGTTTCGAGGCACCACCCCGGAATCCATCGCGAGGCCGCCATTGATATTTTTGCTCGGACTGCTTTGATCGGCAGACCCTGCCGCCTCGCCGGCCTTCAGCGGGGGAGAGGCCCCGCGCCCAGGAGCCAGAGGGCGTGGGGCAGGGCCCTGGCGAAGGGGGGGTCGAGCCGGGCGGATTCGAGCGCGGCGGTGACGCGGTCGGGCGCGAGCAATTCGGGCGAGAGGACGATCCGGGGCAGGGCGCAGGCGCTCGGCGACGAGACGTTGACGCGGACCCGGGGCGAGCCGGGCTCGGGCCGGGCGAGGTGATAGGTGTCGTCGCCGCGGGTCGCCAGGTTGACGCCGAGGATCTGGGCGGCGCCGGCGTCCTTCGACCCGGCGGCGTGGATCGCGACCTTGACCTCGCCGGCCGGGGAGCGGAACGTCGCCTCCAGCCGGCCCGGCCCGGCTTCGAGGCGGTCGACCGGGGTCCAGCCGAGCTGGCCGGCGAGCCAGGCGACCAGCCAGGCGGCGATCCTGGGCGTCCTCGGCTCGCCGGGCACGATCGCGGAGACCTCGACCGAGGCGAGCTTCGAGAGCATCGCGAGCGGGTCTCGGCAGTCGAAGAACTGCGCGACCAGCTCGCGCCAGCGGGTGATCCCGAACCAGGCGGTGTCGCGGGCGAAGGGGTTGGTCGACGGGTCGAGGCCGATCCGGATGGCCTCGGGCTCGGCGAGCGGGTCGGGCAGGTCGAGGATCAGCCTCGAACATTCGCCGGCCAGGTCGCGGAACAGCGACTCGGTCGCGCGGGGGTCCTCGGTCCACCAGAGGACGAAGGGGAGGTTGGCCTCCAGAAGCGGCCGGACGGCGCCCGGCAGGAGGTCGACGGCGTCGGGACCGGCCCGGAGGATGATCCGCTCGGAGCAGACCTGCGGGCGGTCGGCCGAGGGGAGATGGCAGAGCGCGGCGATCTCGGCCTCGACCTTCCGGCCGGGCTGGTCGGTCCGCTTGAGCACGATCGCCCGGCTGGGGTGGCGCTCGGCGACGGTGTCGAGGGTCGCCTCCAGGCTTTCCGGGCACTTCGGGCCGGCCTCGACGACGAGGTTTGACAGGACGATCCGGGTGACGTTGGGGCTCTCCAGCTCGGGGCCGCCGGCGCGCTCGGCGGCCGGCCCCCAGAGCCGGGTCAGCTCGGCCTCGATCTGGTTGGGGTCGACGGGGAACCCCTGACCGCTCAGGAAGGCGTCGGTCGTGGCTTCGGCCATGAGGTCTGATCTCCCGGGTCGGGGGCGGCGTGCGATCTGGGGGCCATTCAGGCGACGATCCGGTCGCCCGCGTGTTCTTTCATGTAATCGAGCAGGAGCGCGTTGATGTTCTCGACGCGGTCGGGGCTCTGGGCGTCGACGTACCGGTTGTAGATGTCGTCGAAGGCTTCGAAGAACCTGGGGTCGCCCTCGTCGGACTGGGCGAGGTCCGCCAGCCGGGCTCCCCAATCGGCCGGCGCGACGCCCTCGGGGAACACGGCGAGGGCCTTCTCCAGGAGTTCGAGGCTGGCGTGGGCGCCGATCTCCCGGAGGGCGCGGAGGGTGGCGTTGGCGAATTCGCCCGAAGGGCCGGAGAGGAACTGGCGGAACCCCCCTTTGACGACCTCGCCCTCGAAGACGCCCGCCAGGTAGACGAACGCGGCGGGCTCGGTGAGGGTCTCGATGGCCGCCCGCCGCGACTCGCCGTGCCCGACGAGCCCGTCCAGGTGATGCCAGAGGACCAGCACCGGCTCGTGCTCGGCCAGGTATTCGCCGATGGTGGCGTGGGCTTCGGGCATCGCGGGCACCTCGATCGGGACATGCCTCTCAAGTCGATCAGGAACCTTTGTCGACGACCGGAGCGAGGCCCGGGCCGGGATGGGTTTAGACGCCGAGCGGGACGTCGACCGTGGGGACGATCCGCCTCGGCGGGAGCGTGACGTGCACATGGCCGCCCTCACGCTCTTTCTCCCGGATGTCTTCGAAGATCGCCGCGAGATCGAAACCAAACCGTTCTCCGTAGGCTTCTCGAATCCTCCGGACTTCCGCCAGGACATCATCCATTCTTGATTCTCCTCGAAAGCAGTTCCTCGGGGGTGCAGATCGTCGTCGGGGTATAACCCAGAGAGCTGTCAGGCGGCAGCAATAAAGAATTGGGCAAGTGCTCGTCTCGTGTCTTCTTCAACCTTTTGGTTTTGCCCAAGAAAAATCACCATGAAATTCTTGGGAGTATAGTCGTCGAAGGCCGTGCATGACCGAAAAAACTCGACGACCCCCTCTATCGAATCATTCTCATGCCACGACGTCATGACGAAGCGGTCATCAGGAGGGTTGAAGTTCGGGTCTGTTTCAAGAAATGCAATGTCGATGGCATCATCCCAACTCGAGCAGCCGTGTCCGGTAGAGACGGCATAACGGCATCCCTGCCTCACGATTTCGCCGCTCAGTTCGGCACGCTCGCCCTCCGCAATGGTGGTGTCGTTGACAACGAGCATGACTACGAAATCTTCGCCAAGGAATGGCGAATGAAACTTGAAAGGTCTATTCAACGTGTCGAGCCAGACGTCAAAGTCTCCGCATCGCACCGCATTCTCCATTCGTCCTCCTCTGGCTTCGCCATCCTCTAAGTTCATAATCCTCCATGTCCAGACAAGTTGGTACGGGGAAGTCGATCACACAAGCCCGGATTAGATAGGTCATTTTGGCGAGCCTCCCTATCTCGGGATGGTCGTCTCGATGTAGACCTTGGGTTTCATCGGGTCAGGGCTTCTTCCGCTTGTACACGCAGTACAGGAAGCCCGGCTTCTTCTTGGTCGTGAACTCGACGGGCCGGTCCTCGCCGGGGTGCGAGAAGCAGAGCTTGAGGGTGTCGCCCTCGACGTCGTAGATCCCCGGGACGGTCTGGTCGGCGTAGGGGCCGCCGAGGTCCCAGGTGTTGAGCCGCTTCGGGGCCTTCGACGGGTCGAGGGTGATGATCCCGCTCCGGAAGAACTCCCCCTCGCGGTAGAGGGTGACGCGGTCGTCCTGGTAGACGGCCGTCGAGCCCTTGAAGTCCTCGGGCTTCTGCTCCTCGCCGTCGCGCTCCATCGCGACGCATTCCCAGGTCCCCTGGAGCTTCTTGAGGTCCTCGCGCGCGGCCTGGCGAGGGGCGGGCTCGTCGGCCCTGGCCGGGGATCGATCCGAAGACAGGAGCGAGAGGGAGAGGGCGCCGCCGATGATGGTCGAGATGGCGGGGAATCTCGCGATGTTCATGGCGATGGCTCCAGACTTCACCCAGAGGGTCAATGTCGAGGGGACTGCTTGCCGTTCAGGTCGTCCAATCTTCCGTCGCGAGTCCTGGTACCTTCCCGAAGTCGCCCAGGTTTCGAGTCACGAGAACGAGCTTTCGCGAGATCGCTATGGATGCGATTCGGAGGTCCATCGTCGCGACCCTGACACGCTGAGCAAGCAGGCCATCGAATGTCGCGGCCGCCGTCGGGTCGAACGCGAGGACATTGGCGGTGGAGAAGGTTCGTAGCAGCCGGTCGAACATCGCGTATCCCCGGACGATCTCAACAGGGTCGCGGGATCGGTTGATGTAAGCATTGCAGCCCAGGACTTGTTCGTGAAAGCTCACGATGGATAGGGCGATTTCCGACCTGGGTTGCTCGCCGATATTCCGAGTCAGGTTGTCAAACTCACGGCCCGATTGGCGCTGGAGAAGGCTGATATGATCGGTGTCGAGGAGGAATCTCACGATTCGTCGTCCTCGACCGATCGATCGGCCTTCCGGATCTCCCTTCCCAGGCGGATGACCTCGTCGAAAGCGGGCTCATCCTTGAAGGAACCGATGATTTGATCGAGCCAATCCGGGGATGGAGATCGGGAATCGAGCTCGCGTTTGATCTCGGCCACGGCGTGCTCGACCGCTTCGAGTCTCCCTTCGATGGTCAGGTTCGCGTTCATCTTAACCCCAAAAAAGTCGAGTGTTGTTGCCGTTCGAGGCGAGGCTCATCACAACCGCCGCCACTCGGTCTCGGTCCCCTCCATCAGCCTGTCGGCCTCGACCGGGCCCCAGGTCCCGGCGGGGTAGGTGGGGGGCGGGGGGGCGTCGGGGGCACCCCAGGCTTCCAGGATCGGGTTGACGAACTTCCAGGCGGCTTCCACGGCGTCGGTCCGCGTATAGAGCGAAGGATCGCCGAGCAGGCAGTCCAGCAGAAGTCGCTCGTACGCCTCGGGGGGTGGGGCGGCGAAGGCGGTCCCGTAGCGGAAGTCCATCCGGACCTCCTGGAGCCGCCGCCGAGAGCCGGGGATCTTGGCCTGGAAGGCGAGGCTGGCCCCCTCGTTGGGCTGGATGCGGAGGACCAGGAGGTTGGCGCCGGCGTGGGCCTCGGTGTCGATCTCGAAGAGGTTCGTGGGGGGCTTGCGGAACTGGATGGCGATCTCGGTGGCCCGCTTGGGCAGCCGCTTGCCGGTCCGGACGAAGAACGGGACGCCCGCCCATCGCCAGTTGTTCAGGGTCACGCGGAGGGCGACGTAGGTCTCGGTCTTCGACCCGGGCGCGACGCCTTTTTCCTCGAGATAGCCGGGGACGTCGTTCCCCTGGATCGAGCCTCCCGCGTACTGGCCGCGGACGACGTGCTGGCCGACCTCCTCGGGCTTCCAGATCGGCAGCGACTGGAGGACCTTGGCACGCTCGTTCCGGACGGCGTCGGCGCCGAGGTCGACGGGGGGCTCCATCGCGACCAGGCAGAGGAGCTGCAAGAGGTGGTTCTGGACCATGTCGCGGAGGGCGCCCGACTTGTCGTAGTATCCCCCCCGGCCGCCGGCCATGCCCAGCTCCTCGGCGGCGGTGATCTGGACGGATTCGACGTACCGGCGGTCCCAGAGCGGCTCGAACATCGAGTTGCCGAACCGGAGTGCCAGGATGTTCTGGACGGTCTCCTTGCCCAGGTAGTGGTCGATCCGGTAGATCTGGTCCTCGCGCAAGATCCGCGAGATGTCGCGGTTCAGCTCGCGGGCGCTGGCGAGGTCGTGGCCGAACGGCTTCTCGAGGATGACCCGGCTCCAGGGGCCGGAGTCGTCCTCGTAGATCAGGCCGGCCTTGCCGAGGTGCTCGACGATCACGGAGAAATACTCGGGCGAGACGGCCAGGTAGAACAGGCGGTTGCCCCGGGTCCCGTGGGCGGCGTCGATCTCCTCCAGCTTCTGCTTCAGCTTTTCGTAGCCGGCCGGCTCGTCGAAGTTGCTGGCGTTGTAGGAGATCCGGGGCGAGAAGTCGGCCCAGGAGTCCTCGAAGCCGGGGTCCTTGGGGTTGGCCAGGGATTTCTTCAGCTCGTCGCGGAACTGCTGGTCGGACCAGTCGCGGCGGGCGAAGCCGACGACGGCGCACTCGCCGGGCAGGTGGCCGCCCTGGTCGAGGTGGTACAGGGCCGGGACGAGCTTGCGGTGAGTCAGGTCGCCCGTCGCGCCGAACAGGACGATGGCGCAGGGCTCGGGGACCTTGGCCCGGGGCAGGGCCTGACGCAGCGGATTGGCCTCGGCGATGGTCCCGAGATCGCTCATTCCCAGAAGCTCCCGACGGGTCTCGAAAGGGGCGAGCGAGGCCGGAAGGGCGACGCCTCCAAAGCTTAGGCCGGCCGATGACGCCGATCAAGGGAGCACCACTTCGACCCCCGGCCGGGGCCGATTTTGCCCCCCTCTCCCCCTGGGAGAGGGGAGGAAGAAAATGCTCCCGCACTCTCCCCGGCCCCGGCCTCGGGGAGGCGGGCTGAGGTCGGTGATTTCGGCTCGTGATGACCTCAAGCGGCGGTCAGGTCGTCGATTTCGAGCCGGCCTGGCCATCCGGGGCACCCTCCGAGGGCCGATCGGCGGCCTTCCTGGGCGGGGCCATCACCGCCGGGAAAAACGAACCCACGGCGTTGTACAGCACCCTTGGCTCGTCGGTCTCCTCGTCGTCAACTTCCGGTTCAACTTCGACTTCGGGCGACGCCTCGACGCCATTCTGCTCGGCCAGGGCGTTGACCTCGTGGAGCTGGTCCATCGCCTTGTAGAGGTTCC
>JAJYDH010000701.1 GCA_021777685.1 Planctomycetota bacterium
CTCCGGCGGGGGCTCGGGCTCGACCCGACCGACCTCGTCCCCGACCGCGAGCCCGACCCCGAGGCGCTGGGCTGGGCCCTGGCGCTCTGGGCCGAGCGGCTGGTCGGCGACGTCCCGGGGCTGCCCGACGACCCGCCCGTCGTCATCGCGCTGACCCGGCTCGGCCCCCGCGAGCTGGCCCGGCTGGTCAAGGTCTGCGGCCTGGTCAAGCACGCCTTCGCCGCCGAGGGCTTCGGTCCGTCCGAGTTCGACGAGCTGCTCGCCCGGTTCACGCCGCTCGACCGCGTCCGCTTCGGGTACTTCCGCCGCCACATCGGCGCGGCCGACCCTCGGCTCGTCACCCAGGCCCGGCTCGACCTCCGGGCGATCGAGGGGGACCGGCGCCGGGGCCACGCCCGGGTCGGCCTGCTGACCTTCGGCCGGCTCCTGGTGCCGGTCGAGGCCCACCGGGCCCGCTGGGCGTCGCAGCACATCCCCTACCCGATCGCCAGGCGGCTCCGGGTCAAGGAGCGGGCGACCCTCCCCGGCAGGGCGATCCAGACCTGGGAGTCGTGGGTCCTGGAGGCCGCCGCGGCGCGGATGCTCGCCGAGGGGCGGGTCTCGGCCCTCTGCGTGCTCGAGAGGCACGCCCGGCCCCGCAACGGAGCCCCCCCGCCGTGAGCATCGCCGACGGACCCGACTCCTGGCAATCGAACGGGCCGCTGGGCCGACCCTCCGTCGACGCCGGCCCGCTCGGCGTCCTGCCCAGCCTGACCTCTCGCCAGGTCCGGCTGGAGGAGCGGCTGGGCCTTGGCGGCTCGAGGATCGGGCCGGGCGGCCTGCTCGCGGCGATCGGACACCTGCTCGGCGAGGGGCTGGAAGCCGACCGGTTCGAGGTCCACTGGCGGGCCGCCGGCCTGAGGCGCCCGGCGGTGGTCGCCCAGTTGACCTGGCCCCGGCTCTCGACCCGGGTCGGGCTCGGCCTCGAACCCCCGGTCGCCCACGCGCTGGTCGACCGCCTGCTCGGCTTCGAGCGGCTCCCGGCCGAGGGGCGGTTGCAGGTCACGCCGGTCGAGTGGGGCATCCTGTCGTTCGTCATGGCCCGGGCCCTGGACCGGCTCGACGAGTCCCCCGGGCCGCTCGGCCCCTGGGACCTGGCGATCGACCGGGTGGGCCCCGACCCGTTCGACCCGGAGGGCCTGGGCCCGATCGTCACCTGGCGGTGGCGGGTCCGGGTGGGGAAGACCTCCGCCTCGGCCCGGCTCTGGCTCCCCGAGTCGTTGCTGGCCCTCTGGCTGATCGACGCCCCCCCCGCGCCGGCCGGGCCGACGCCGCTGGGCGGGCTCGGCTCGCTGTCGAGCGAGTGGCGGGCCGAGGCCGGCCGGGTGACGATGCCCCGGGGCCTCTCGAAGCTCCGGGCCGGCTCCCTGCTCCTGATCGACGGGGCGCCGCTCTCGGGGACGCCGAGGTCCCCCGAAGGCCCGATCGAGCTGGCCCAGCTCGACGCGACCACCCGTTCGACCTTCCTGGCCCGGGCCGTCCCGGACACCGCCGCCGCTCGCCTGATCCTGGACTCGCCCCCGAGGCGCGAGCCGAGACCCCGGGAGACCCTCTCCATGCCCGCCTCCACCGACTCGATGCCCGTCGTCGCGACCCCGCCCGCCCACGCCTCGGCCCCGGCGCCCGCCGACGTCCCCGTGACCCTGACCGTCGAGCTGGGCCGGGTCAACATCCCCCTCCACCGCCTGGCCGACCTCAAGCCCGGCGACGTCCTCGAACTCGGACGCCACCCGAGAGACCCCGTCGAGCTGACCTCCGGAGGCCGCCTCATCGCCAGGGGCGAACTCGTCCAGGTCGACACCGAGCTGGGCGTCCGAGTGACGCACGTCTTTCTCTAAACGCCGGCTATTGTGAATTCTTGTAGGGTGGGTGAGCGGAAGCGAAACCCACCAACGCCGGCGGTAACGATGGTCATGGCGGGTTTCGCTGCCGCTCACCCGCCCTACCTGAGATGTGCTCAACAACCCGGGGAGGCCCGCATGGGGATCGACACGATGGGCAAGGTCCTCGTCACCGCCAGGATCGAGAACCTGACGGACGTCGAAAACCGCGAGAGCGGCCTGATCCCCGCCGATCAGGTGCGCTTCGTCGAGGTCGACGACGCCCTGGTGGACACGGGCGCGACCATGCTCCTCATGCCCAAAAGCCTGATTGCCCAACTCGGCTTGCGTCACCTGCGGACGCGCCCGGCCCGGGGGATCGGCGGGGCCGTGGCGATGCCGATCTACAGCGCGGTCCGGCTGACGATCCAGGATCGCGACTGCGCGCTCGACGTGGGCGAGATCGCCGACGGCTATCCCGTCCTGATCGGGCAGATCCCCCTGGAAGCCCTGGACTGGGTCGTCGACACCAAAAACCAACGCCTGATCGGCAACCCCGAGCACGGCGGCGAGCAGATGATCGACGTGTTCTGAATCGTCCGTCGGGCCGCTTCAGAACGGATAGACCACCTGGATCGTCGCCTCCAGGATCAGCGACTGAATCCCCACCAGCGCAACCGAGCCCGCGAGCGTCTCGGCCCCGCCCCCGACCTTCTCGAATCCCGACCCGGCGGCGACGAGCAGCGGCGGCATCAGCGGGAGCCAGAGGCGGGCGACCTCGCTCAGGTTCTTGCCGCTGAGCGTCAGGAAGGCCAGGACGAACAGCGTCGCCCAGGCGACCCTGGGGCATCGCCGGGGCGAGCCGAGTC
>JAJYDH010000132.1 GCA_021777685.1 Planctomycetota bacterium
GGAAGATGGTGGGGCTCGCCCGAGGCTCGACCCACCCTACAAGATCGACTCATGTAGGGTGGAGCCGAGGCTCGGCGCCACCCTACATATCAATGCCCGGTGAAGCCGTTCCGCTCGGTCGAGTTCCTCGGCTGCCTCTGGAGCGGCATCCGCAGGGGCTTGGGAATCTCGGGGGGCTTGGGGGTGCCGCCGAGGTCGGGGAAATAGGGGACGGGCCGGATGCCCGACTTGAGGTCGGTGAACTGGATGGCCTGCGGGTCGTCGATTCGAGACTCGCGGGTCGCCTTGTTGTAGCGGAGCGACTTGCCCCGGAGGGTGCTGGGCCTCTGGCCGAAGCTGTCCTGCTTGGTCAGCGCGACTTCCTTGCCGTCGTCGGCGTAGGCGTAGGTCAGCTCGGAGAGCGAGTCGTAGGTGATCCGGTCGGCCTGGACGGTGTCGGAGTTGGGCGCCCGGAACGACCGGGCCACCGCGTTCCCCCGGGCGTTGAGCAGCGACCGGGCCGCCGCCTTCGATCCGGCGGGGGGCGGGTAGCTGAAGACGTGGAGCACGTCCGAGGTCAGGAAGATCACGTCGGGCCAGCGTTCGAGGTGGTCGAAGTCGATGTCCGAGTTGTTGCCCTGGACCGTGGCGTTGGCCGCCTCCACGGACCCGGTGAACTCGGCGTCGCGGGGCTCGGTCTCGACCTGGTCCTTCGCCGTGCCGAACCGCCCGCGCATCCCCCGGGCGAACTTCACCTTGGTCAGCTCCAGCGGGGGCAGCTTCTTCGGCGAGGTCAGGATCTCGGGCCGTCGGCCGTTCGCCGGCGCGGCCACCGGCAGGACGGTCGGGACGGGGCCGTCGTCCTTGGCCGCGCCGTTCTTCCGCTTGTAGAGCCAGGTGGTCCCGGCGCACGGGGCCTCGAAGTCGCCGGTCCGCTTGTCGTAGACGACGTGGGTGCCCTGGATGCGCTGCTTCTCCTTCATCTCGCCGTTCTCGAACAGCTTCCGGCTGGTGATGTCGACGCCGGCGTGGCGGTTGAGGACCCCCTGCTCGAACTGGTCCTCGCCCCAGCATTCCATCATGGCGATCTGGGCCTCGGACGAGGCCGGGTCGTCGGACTTCGCGGCGGACTTCTTCTCGTCCTTGTTCAGGGCCTTGTTGAGGGCGATGACGCGGTCGAGGTAGACATCCATCGTGTCGCAGAAGACGGCGGAGTCGGTCATCCGGGCCTCGACCCCCCGGCGATACTCGCGCTTGCCGTCGACGGTCCGGACCTCGCGGGAGACGCCCCGGAACTCGATCTTGGCGGCGGGCCGGCCGGCCAGGTCCTTGGACTTGCCGTAGAACCGCATCTCCTCGGTCCAGGTGATGACCATCCGGTCCTTGGGGTTGGGCCCGTTGGGCTTGGCGGCGGCGCGGACGGCCTCGCCCTCGATCCCCTTGTCGTCGAGCAGGCCGCGGTCGGCCAGCTGGATGAAGTTGCCGGCCCCCTGGGTCCAGGCGTAGTCGGCCTTCTGGTCGAGGACGATGAGCTTCTCGGACTCGATCGTCTTGCCCTCGAAGTCGACCCGGGCCAGGAAGGTGGAGAGGGGCTGTCGGCCCTTCGACCCGGAGGCGAGCCGGGTCTTGGGGTCGGCGGCCTGGGGCTCCTCGGCGGCGACGGTGAACTTGAACAGGCCGTTGCCCTGGCCGAGGAGGTCGAGGGCCTCGCCGCTGGCGTCGGAGCCGGCCGCCTTGCCGGGCGCGGGGTCCTGGTGGACCATCACGCCGCCCCGGAGCTGGGCGTCCTTCAGCTCGCCCTTGGTGGTGCCGCCGCCGAGCTGGAGCCGGGCCCAGACCCGATCGGCCCGGCCGTCGACGGGCGGGTCGACCGGCTCGGGTGCGGGGTCGGGCTTCGGCTCCGCGACGGGCGGCGGCGCGGGGGCGGCCGAGGCGACGAGAGGGCCGGCCGGCGCGGGGGCGGCCGACGGCGGGTCGACGAACTTGGCCTTGAGGAACCGGCGGGCCGTCAGGGTCCGGTTCGGCGCGGTCAGGTGGGCGTCCTCGATCGCGTCGAGCCACTTGATCTGGGCCGGGCCGTCGCCGGCCGAGGCGTCGGCCTTCGGGCTGGCCTGGAACTCGGCGACGATCGACTTCCGCGAGTCGAGGGTCGTGCCCGACGTGTGGTCGACCAGCTTGGGGACGCCGGTCAGGGTGATCAGCCTCCGGAGCGTCCCCTGGGCCGGCGGTGACGGGTTGGACCGGAGGGCGGCGGCGGCCAGCGGAGGCAGGTTCGGGGTCGAGTCCTTCCCCTCTCGCCAGCTCAGGAGCTTCATCTCGTCCTCCCACCAGGCGGTCCGGGAGACGGAGGCGTTGCGGGCGGGTCGCTCCTCGGACTTGCCGGGCCCACGGGCGACGACGTTGGAGAAGCCGGTCGGGCCCGAGTCGAAGATGGTCGCGTCGAGCGCGGTCAGCCGGAGGATCGACTTGATCGCGCCGGGGGTCTTGGACTGGGCGTCGTACTCGACCTTCTCGACCCAGAGCTTCTTGGACGGGCCGCCGTTGAGGTAGGTGACGTCGGGCGTCCCCTCGGCCTCGTGCTTCTCGTAGATCAGCTCGACGCAGCGGGCGACCATCCCCTGGGCCTCGGACTGGAGCCAGACGGCGTCGCCCTGGGCGACGGCCTTGCGGAGCTTCAGCTCGGTGAGCGGGCCGCTCGACCCCTTGCCGTCGTCGGGGAGGGTGCCGTCGGGCGCGGGGGTCAGGTCGACCTCGACGAACGCGGGCTCGCCGTCGACGCCGACCGGGTCGACCTCGGCCAGGGGCGGCCTGGGCGGGGGCATCATGGTCAGGTCGAGGGTGTCGCAGTTGAGCTGGTCGGCCTTGTCGGTCCCCCTGATGACCCGGACGTTGGTCCGGAACTTGACGAATGTCGGCACGGGCGGGCGGTCGAGCTCGAGGTCGGTCGGGCCGACCACGATCGGGGCGCGGGAGGGGGGCAGGTCGATCCGCATCTCGCGGTCCGAGCGGACGTCGAGCGGCGTCTTGCCCGAGGGCTCCGGCCTGGCCGTGCCGGGGAGGACGCCGTTGGCGGTCACGTTGTTGACCGTGACGTGGACGTCCTTGTAAACATAAGTCGTCTCGGCGTCGAACCCCGAGGCGCTCCCGCCGACGCCGCCGCCGGGGGCGGGCACGCCCGACTTGCGCCGGAGCTGGATCAGCAGGCCGATCCCGGTGAGGGTCAGGTCGCGGTCCTGGAGGTAGACGTCGGAATCGGAGGTGATCTGGAGCGTCTTCTCGTCGTACTCGACGTAGGTCATCGGGCCGACCCGGAGGTCGTCGTTGGGGTCGTCGCGGGTCCCCTTGTCGTCGCGGAGCCGGACGTCGCCGAGCATCCGGGCGTGGACCACGCGCGAGGGCTCGTTCCCGTGCTTCATCGACCCGAACGGCTGGCTGAGGTCGATCACCGCCTCGTCGCTGGTCGCCGTCTTGTGGCTCCGCCCGTCCGCCGAGACCCAGATCAGCGCGAACGGCCAGATCCGCAGCCGCTTGCCGTCGTTGAGCCGCTCGTAGTTCTGGGCGTACATGTAGTAGCCGTGGGCGGCCTCGTAATACTGGAGCTTGACGCCGTCGGCCGCCGCCCAGTGGCCGGGCGGGAACGACTCGCGGGCCAGCTCGTTGGCCCGGCGGGCCGAGCTCGCCGAGTTCTCCGGGAACGGGACCAGGTTGTCCGCCCGCCGCTCGCCGAGATGGACGGCGACGAACGCGAACAGCCGGGTATACCCGGCGTACCCCCCGAGCAGGAGGCTGAAGGTGACGGCGATTTGGAGGGCTTTCTTGAACACAATGGCATCCGGTGTTTAAGGCCTCAGCCGACCGCCATCCGCCCTTGACGGACCCCGCCCCGGCGCTCCATGCCGGGCCGCTCCCCGCTCACTCATCCTACGCACCCGACCCCGCCCGGAGACGTTGTCAGATTGACAAAATTTGTTCCGGCTATTCCTGGTAGGGTGGGTGAGCGATAGCGAAACCCACCGGACGATCGACACGGCCTGGCCTGGTGGGTTTCGCTGCCGCTCACCCACCCTACGAGGTCCACTCTCTCAATCTTCCCGTTGTCAGATTGACAAAAGATTTCGCCGAAAAACCTTCAAGTCCGGGCCGCCCGGATAAGGATATCATTCGGATCGGGCCCCGGTCCGATGACCGTCGACCAGCCCCGGCCACGCCCCCTGTTGCTTGAGGATCAGCTCGATCACCTCGCGGACAGCCCCCCGGCCGCCGGGGGCCCGGGCGACGAGATGGGCCGACTCGACCACCTCGGCCGAGGCGTCGCTTGGGCAGGCCGCCAGGCCGGCCAGCTCCAGCATCGGCAGATCGGCCAGGTCGTCCCCCATCGCGCAGACCTGCCGGGGTTCCAGCCCCAAGTCCCGAATCAGGCCCAGGATCGACTCCCTCTTGTCCGAGGAGCCCTGGATGACCGGGGCGATGCCCAGCTCGGCCGCCCGGACGTCGACGCAGGGGGCCGACCGGCCCGAGATGATCGCCACCTTCTTGCCCGCCTTCCGCCAGAGGGCGATCCCGCCGCCGTCCTTGACGTGGAAATGCTTGGATTCGACGCCGCGGTCGTCGACGACGATCGCGCCGTCGGTCAGGACGCCGTCGACGTCGAGGACCAGCAGCTCGACGGGCTCGCAGAGCCCGCGGAGGTCCGAGGGGGGAGCAATCGCCATGCCCGTCACTCCTCCGGGTCGGACGGGACCAGGCCGATCAGGTCGGTCAGGTCGATCAGGCCGACCGGGTGGCCGTCCCGGTCGACGACCGGCAGCTCGCTGATCTTCCGCGACTTCATCAGCTCGACCGCCTCGGCGACGCTGGCGCCGACGACGACCTGGATCGGGTCGGCCGTCATCACCTCGGCGATCGGGCGGTCGAGGAGGTCGTCGCGGCGGGCCTCGAACAGCCGGGCGAGGTCGGAGTCGGTGAAGATCCCGGCCAGCCGGTCGGCCTCGTCCACGATCAGGACCGCGCCCGAGCGGCGCCTCGGCCCGGCCAGACTCACGAAGACCTCGCGGACCGTGAGGGTCGCGCGGGCCTTGCGGAGCCGGTTGTTCGTCCGCATCAGGTCCTCGACGTAGGCCAGCCGGCGGCCGAGGTTCCCGCCCGGGTGATAGAGGGCGAAGTCCTCGGCCCGGAAGTCGCGCATCCGGCTGACCAGCAGCGCCAGGGCGTCGCCGACGGCCATCATCGCGGTGGTGCTGGCCGAGGGCGCCAGGCCGAGCGGGCACGCCTCCTCGATCGCCCCGAGGGCGACGCAGAGGTCGGCGGCGCGGCCGAGCGAGCTGGTCGCCCGGCCCGTGATCGCCACGAGGACCGCGTCCAGCCGCCGGAGGGCGGGGACCAGCCGGAGGACCTCCTCGGTCTCGCCGCTCTGCGAGAGGGCGATGACCACGTCGTCGGCCCTGATCCGGCCGAGGTCGCCGTGGATCGCGTCGGCCGGGTGGAGCGAGAACGCCGGGGTGCCGGTCGAGGCGAGGGTCGCCGCCAGCTTCTGGCCGACCAGCCCCGCCTTGCCCATCCCGGTGACGATCACGCTGCCCCGGCAGCGGAAGACCCGCTCGGCGGCCCGGGTGATCGCGGAGTCGAGCCGCTCGCGGACCCGGTCGAGCGCGTCGGCCTCGACCCGGAGCACCTCGCGGGCGAACTCCAGCCCCTCGGCCTCGGTCCCCCAGGTGAGGGACGGGTCGGTGATCATGGCCATCGGGTGCCTCCTTGCACGGGCGACGGGCGGAGCCCGGTCCGAGAAATCCCGATCCTTCGGGAGATCGGGCCGGGCCGGCCGGACCCTCGCGAGCGGGGACCATAGCCCATCCGTCGTCCCTCGTCAACGTGGCCCGTTCGAAAGTCGTCCGGGTGTCACGCCGGGATTCTTATCGGTCGGGGAAAATGTCCGACTTGCGGAGAATCGGCGGATGGGCGAGACGGGTACGGCTGGAAGAGTGGTCTTGTAGGGTGGGTGAGCGGAAGCGAAACCCACCAGGCCAGGCCACGTCGGAGGGGTTGGTGGGTTTCGCTTCCGCTCACCCACCCTACGAGATCAGGGCTTGGGGAGCCGTTCCAGGGCCTTGAGGACGTCGTCGAGCTTCTTCTCGACGGCCTGGAGTCGGGCGTCGACCTCGGCCGGGACCTTGGCGGCGGGCTGGTCCGGGGACGCCTTCGAGTCGCGGTCGACGATCAGCCGGTCGCCGGGGAGGAGCTGATAGTTGGCCGTCGTGTCCCCCTTCTCGACGATCGCGGCGAGGTCGACCAGGAAGGTCTGCTCGGCCACTCCTTTGTCGGGGGCCGGTCGGACGAGGCGAATCCGATCCTTCGACGCCTTCGCCGTCAGCCCGCCGGCGAAGTTGATGGCGTCGAGGACCGTCTCATTGCCAGTGTGCGCCAACCGCCCCGGCGAGTTGACCTCGCCCTGGACGTAGTAGACCTTGCTGTTGTAGGCGGCGACGTCCACGAAGACGCGTTTGCTGTCCCTCAACTGGTCCTCGATCCTCTTTGATTTGCCCGGATGATCCCGGTCGGGCACGGCCAGGCCCAGGGCCTCGTCGGTGAGGAATTCGCGGAGGAGAAGCACGATCTTCGCCTTGATCTCGGCCAGGGTCAGCCCGGCGACGTAAACCTCGCCATAGAAGCCAAGGCTGATCTTGCCGTCTGGGCGGACCAGCCGCTCGCCGCTGATCGGCCGGCCGGGGAGGGCTTCCAGCGCCTCGACAACGATGATGTCGGGCGGCTCGACGACGTAATCGGGCATCGAGACCTTGCTCAGTTCCCTCGGCGGGGAGGACTGGACGCCCCGCGAGAGGTAAGTTGGCCAGCCCCGGCCGGCCAACCCGACGGGCTTCGGGGCGGGTTCATTGCGGTCGAGCACGGACTTCAGGACGCTCTCGATCCGGGAGGCGGCGGCCTCCAGCTCCTGGACCCTCCGCCGGGCCCGCGCGGCGTCGCCCGGGGCCTTCTGGGCCTCCGAGAGCCGTCGACGGGCGCGGTCGAGCTCGCCCTGGAGGTCGGCCATGCCCTTCTCCAGCGAGGCCCGGTCGGGCGACTTCCGCGCCTCGGCGGCCGGGGGCTTCTCGCCCCCTTCATCCGGACGGGCCGGTCCGCCGGCTCCGGTCGCGGCGACTCCGAGGGTCAGCGTCAGTGACAGGGCCGCCGCGGCGGCCAGCTTCAGCTTGGACCATGTCATGGCCTTGAGGACTCCTTCCGCGAGGACGACCGCCGAGGCCGGGACCATCCCGGCCTGGAGGGCCCCGGACTCCGCGAATCTCGCCGCCGCCCGGATCGTGGCGTCGGCCAGGGTGATGGGCAAGGTTGGCCGGCTCGCGAGCGCCGGCCCGATCGCCATCCCCGAAGGGGCCAGCCCCCGGCGGGCCAGCCGGCCCCGGAGCCGTTCCCGACCTCGCGAGAGTCGGCTCTTGACCGTGCCGACCGGGCACCGGAGGTCGCGCGCGGCCTCCTCGTGCGTCAGGCCGCCGAGGTCGCACAGGACGATGGCCGACCGATAGGGCTCGGCCAGCCGGGCGATCTCCTCGTCGAGGATCGCCTTGAGGTCGTCCCGATCGCCCTCGGGCGAGGACGCCTCGGGGAGGTCGTCCCCGGCCCGTTCGAGCTTCCGCCTCCTCGCCGCGCAGGCCCGGGCCCGGCCGGCGACCCGGCGGCTGACCCCGTAGAGCCAGCGGCCGAGCGAGTCGTCGACCCGGACCGACCGGGCCTTGCGGACCAGGATCAGGAAGGTGGCCTGGAAGGCGTCGTCGGCGTCGTTGGGGTCGGCCAGCGCCCGTCGGCAGACGCCCAGGACCATCGGCCCGTGGCGGGCCACCAGCCCGGCGAAGGCGACCTCCGCGTCCTCCCCCCGCGAGCCGAGGAACCGCTCCAGCAACTGCCCGTCGGTCATCCCCGCGACCGTCCCGGCCCCGAACAGGGTCCGGAACTGGCGGAGCACCGCGCCCGAGGAACCGCTCGCCATCGATCCCGCCCTCCCCGGCCCGTCGCGACTCACCCCTACCATGCACCGGGCCGGGCCGATCGTTCCCGATTTCCCCGGCAATCCCGCCGGATGGACCGATCGCATCGCCGGACTTGAACTTACAACAGGCCGATTGTCGGGTCCATTAAGATAAAACGGGTCCTGAGCGTCCCGGACCGAGGAGCCTCCCGACATGGCGACGAAGACCGATACGCCCGAAGTCCTGGTCGTCGGCGCGGGGCCGGTCGGCCTGACGATGGCCTGCGAGCTGGCCAGGCACGGCGTCCCCTGCCGGATCGTCGACGAGAACCCCGGGCCGACCGACCAGTCCCGCGCCCTCGGCGTCCAGGCCCGGACGCTGGAGGTCTTCGAGGACGTCGGCGTGGTCGACGAGGTCCTCGCCGAGGCCCGGAAGCTCCACGGCTTCGCCGCCTTCGCCGACGGCCGGCGGATCGCCCACGTCACCTACGACCTCGAAGGGCTGGAGACGCCCTATCCGTTCCTGCTCATCCTCCCCCAGGGCCGGACCGAGCACATCCTGGCCGAGCGGCTGAGTTCGCACGGGATCGAGGTCGAGCGGGGGACCAAACTCCAGGCGATGACCCAGGACGGCCCGGGCGTCTCGGCGACGCTGGTCGACGCCGAGGGGAAGGCTTCCGAGGTCCGCGTCCCCTGGCTGATCGGCTGCGACGGCGCCCGGAGCGTTGTGAGGAAGGCGCTGGGGCTGTCGTTCGAGGGGGCGGAGTACGAGGAGTCGTTCCTCCTGGCCGACGTCAAGCTCGACTGGGATCGGCCCGAGGATGAGATCACGGCCTTCCTGGCGCCCGAGGGGCAGTTCATCGCCTTCCCGTTCCACGAGCCGGGCCGCTGGCGGCTGGTCCTCGTCTCGTTCGGGCCGGTCGAGGCAGCCGACGCCGAGCCGTCGAAGGTCGTGGCCCTCTTCCAGGCGAAGCTTCACGAGCAGGGGCACGCCGAGGCGGTCGTCTCCGACCCGACCTGGACCTCGGCCTTCCGGATTCACCGGAGGGTCGCCGGTCAATTCCGCGAGGGGCGATGCTTCGTCGCCGGGGACGCCGCGCACATCCACAGCCCGGCCGGCGGCCAGGGGATGAACACGGGCATCCAGGACGCCTACAACCTCGCGTGGAAGCTCGCCCTGGTCATCCGGGGCGATTCGCCCGACGCGCTGCTCGACTCGTACTCGGCCGAGCGGCGGCCGGTGGCCCTCGGCGTGATCCACGGGACGGACCTGGCGACGCGGATCGTCGCCCTGCGGAACCCGGTCGCGCGGGCGGTCCGCGACCGACTGGCGTCCCTGGTCGGCGAGTTCGACTTCGTCGCCCGGCGGCTCTCGAAGGTCCTCTCCGAGCTGGACGTCGAGTACCGACGGAGCCCGATCGTGCTGGAGGACGCCGGAGGGCCGCTCCGCGTCGGGGTGGCCGACGCCCACGCCTTCCACGCCGGCCCCAGGCCGGGCGACCGGGTGCCCGACGTCCCCCTCGAACCGCCCGACGGGACCGACGGCCCGCTCCGCCTCTTCGAGGTCCTCCGGGGCACGAAGCATGTCCTCCTGGTCTTCGAGGGGGCGCACGGGGTCGAGGCTCCCGGGCCGTTCGAGGCGGTCCGCGACCTCGTCCGCGAGCATGCCGGGCGGATCGAGGCCCACCTCGTCGCCCGGGGGGACGTCGCCCCGCCCTGGATCGCCTGGGAAGGCCCGGTGCTCCTCGACCACCTGGGCGAGCTGCACCGCCACTTCGGAGCGAGGGGGCCATGCCTGTACCTCGTCCGGCCCGACGGCTACCTCGGCTACCGCGCCATGCCCCTCGACGCCGGGAAGCTCGCCGATTACCTCCGGCGGGTCTTCGTGGGGTGAGGGGTCTCCCTTTTGGAGTGCGGGAGCTTGCTCCCGCTTTTCCCCGCGGAGCTTGCTCCGCGTGTTGGCGACGCAGCGCAGGCCGGCTCGGGGCAAGCCCCTCGAAGCAAAGCGGGAGCAAGCTCCCGCACTCCAAGGGAACTCCGGCACGCCAGTTGCTCTAAGTGTCTCACATATTTCCGCATCCCGCTCCAAGGCGGGGCGGTTCGCCGTGCGCCCTCTCGCCCAAGGGGGCGCCGGCTCGTTCCCGGAGCCCCCACGAATGTCGAGCACGAGCGCGACGGGCCTCGACGGTTCCCCCCTGAACATCGAGTATTCGACCTCGACCGACCACGTCTTCCGCGAGGATCGCGACCCCGCCGAATTCCCCCGAGGCCGGGTCGCCCCGCCCGAGCAGGACGCGGGGAAGGACGCCAAAGATCGGAGGCCGGTCGACCGGCCGATGGACTCGAAGGTCCTCGCCGACGCCAGCGGGACCCGCCTGGCCGAGCGCGGGCATCCGGCGTTCCCGAAGGCCGAGAAGAAGCCGAAGCACTGGGTCCGCCGGATCGCGATCCTCGCGGTCATCGCCGCGATCGTCGCGGCGGCGCTCTACTGGGGCATCCCGGCCGTCGAATGGGCCCTGACCACCGCCTCGACCGACGACGCCTTCGTCTCGGGCCACACCACCAACGTCAGCCCCCGGGTCGAGGGGCTGGTCACGGAGGTCATGGTCGAGCGGAACGACCGGGTCGAGCCCGGCACGATTTTGGCCCGGCTCGACCGCCAGCCGTTCGAGATCGCCCTGGCGCAGGCCGAGGCGGCGCTGGTCGAGGCCCGAGCGAACCTGGACCTGGCCCGGGCGCAGGTCAAGGCTCAGCTTGGGATGGCCCGCGCCGCGTTCTTCCGCCGGAGGAACCAGCAGGAGCAGCTCCGCCGCCAGATCAAGTCGCTGGAGGCCCAGGTCGCCACGCTCCGGGCCAACCAGTCGAGCCAGAAGCTGGCCGCGCTCGACCAGAAGCGGATCGAGAACCTGGTCAAGCAAGGGTCGGCGACCCAGGCCGAGCTCGACCAGCGGAACAACACGCTCGACGTGGCCAACCAGCGCGTCAAGGAGGCCTGGACCGCGATCCAGGAGACCCGCGCGGCGCTCGGCCTGGAGCCCAACTTCGACGACCCGCTCGCCGTCCCCAGGGACCTGGTCGAGCAGCAATCGGGCATCCAGACGGCGGTCTCCGACATCACCTCGACCCTGGCCCAGATCGGCCTCCCGTTCGACGCCCACGACCTGAAGCCGGGCGAGGCGTTCGAGCAGATCATCCATATGGATTCCAGCCGGGGGCTCGAAGACGCCTTCGGCCGGGTCGTCGAGAAGGCCCCGGCGGTCAAGGTCGCCCACGCGACCGTCACCCGGTCCGAGCGGGACGTCGACAACGCCCGGCTCCGCCTGAGCTGGACCGAGATCCGGTCGGAGGTCGCCGGGTACGTCCAGGACCGCTCGGCCAACCCCGGCAACCGGGTCGAGCCGGGCCAGACCCTGGCCTCGATCCGCCCGGATTACGTCTGGATCGACGCCAACTTCAAGGAGACGCAGCTCGACAACATCAAGATCGGCATGCCGGTCGATCTGTACGTCGACGCCTATCCGAAGCGGGTCTTCAAGGGGCGGGTGTCGGGCTTCAACCCGGGCACGGGGCTCTCGGAGTCGCTCCTGCCGCCGGAGAACGCCACGGGCAACTACATCAAGGTGACGCAACGGCTGCCGGTCCGGATCGAGCTGGTCGAGCCCAACCCGAAGGAGACGCCGCTGTTCATCGGGCTGTCGGTCGTCCCCTACGTCAAGTTCAAGGAGAAGCCGACCGGCCCCGACGCGGGCGACCGGCTGCACCTGGACGGCTACCGCCAGCACCCCGACGTCGGCGGAGGGCCGGCGGGGAACCGGCCGGACAACCAGGCCGAGGCCGGGTCGCGAGGGCTGGGCAAGCCATGAGCGCGGCCACGGCAACCCGGCCGGCGGGCGCCCCGGCCGTCAAGCCGCCGGTCAACCACTGGGTCGTGGCCCTGACGGTGACGCTGGCGACGTTCATGGAGGTGCTCGACACCTCGATCGCCAACGTCGCCCTGCCCTACATCGCGGGCGGGATGGCCGTCGGCAAGAGCCAGAGCACCTGGGTCCTGACCAGTTACCTGGTCGCCAACGCGATCGTGTTGCCGCTCTCCGGCTGGCTGATCGGGATGGTCGGCCGGAAGCGGTATTACATGAGCTGCGTCTTCCTGTTCACGGTCAGCTCGGCACTCTGCGGCGCCGCGCCGAGCATCGAGCTGCTGATCTTCTTCCGGATCTTGCAGGGGATCGGCGGCGGCGGGCTCCAGCCGTCCGAGCAGGGCATCCTGGTGGATACCTTCCCCAAGAGCCAGCTCGGGATGGCGATGGCCATCTACGGCGTGGCCGTGGTGGTGGCGCCGATCCTGGGGCCGACGCTGGGCGGGTACATCACCGACAACTACTCGTGGCGGTGGATCTTCTACATCAACATCCCGGTCGGGATCGTCTCGCTGATCCTGACCCACTTCATCGTCGAGGACCCGCCCGGGATGGCCGAGCGGGTCAAGGCGACGCGGTCGAAGGGGCTGAGCGTCGACTACATCGGCCTCTCGCTGGTCTCGCTCGGGCTGGGCTCGCTGGAGGTGATCTACGCCAAGGGGCAGGAGTGGGACTGGTGGGGCGACCCGTTCTGGCGGGCCCAGACCTTCACGATCGCGGCCGTCGTGGGCCTGGCGGCGTTCGCCGTCTGGGAGTCGTACCACCCCAACCCGATCGTCAACGTCCGGCTCCTGCGCGACCGGAACTTCCTGGCGTGCGGTGTGATCATCTACCTGTCGTTCGCGGTCCTCTACGGGGCGAACGTCAACCTCCCGCAGATGCTCCAGGAGCAGTTCGGCTACGACGCCTTCCGCGCGGGGCTGATCATGTCGCCGGGGGCGTTCTTCACGATGGCGATCATGCCGGTCGTCGGCTTCCTGATCGGCAAGAAGGTCGACACCCGGTACATCATCCCGGTCGGCCTGGTGGCGCTGGCGGTGTCATCCTACTGGATGGGCCACTTCACGATGGACGCCTCGCCGTGGTCGCTGAACCTGCCCCGGTGCCTCCAGATGGCGGGCGTGGGCTGCCTGTTCGTCCCGCTGAACAACTCGGCGTATAACTACCTGCCGAAGGACCAGATCAACAACGCGACCGGGCTGTTCAACATGCTCCGGAACGAGGGGGGGAGCTTCGGGATCGCGATCGTGACCACGATGGTCGACCGCCGGA
>JAJYDH010000702.1 GCA_021777685.1 Planctomycetota bacterium
CGTAGGCCCCGCGCCTCATCGCCTCGATGGCCGGGGCCGAGCCGCCGAAGGCGGTCACGACGATCACCGGCAGGTCGGCCAGCCCGGGGCCGAGCTGTTCGAGGACCGAGAGCCCGTCTCGGCCGGGCATCTTGAGGTCGAGCAGGACGGCGGCCGGCCCCTCGGAGCGGATCTTCGCCAGGGCCTCGTCGCCGTCGGCGGCCTCGCTCGCGCGGTAGCCCTCGGCCTCGACCAGCCTGGCCAGGTTCCGGCGGATGGTCCGGTCGTCGTCGACGACCAGGATCAGCTCAGGCGATTTCGACATCGGCGACTCTCCGGGGCTTGCCGGCCGGCTCGGTCAGGGGGAGGGCCAGGATGAACGACACGCCGGCCCGGCCGGGATGGGGCTCGGCGCGGAGTTCGCCCCGGTGCGCCAGGGCGATCTCGCGGGCGATCGCCAGCCCCAGGCCGGTGCCGTTGGGCTTGGTCGTGTAGAAGGGCTCGAACAGGTGGGCGATCGCGTCGGGGTCGAGCCCCTTGCCGGTGTCGGAGACCTCGACCTCGACCCGCTTGCGGCCGGTGTCGAGCCGGGTCGCGATCCGCAGGCGCCCCCCCTCGGGCATCGCCTGGATGGCGTTGGTCGTCAGGTTCCGGAGCACCTGGACCACCGCCGGCGGGGCCATCGGGACCTCCGGCAGGGTCGGGGCGAGGTCGAGCTCGACCCGCACGGCATGCGCCTCGGCCGACGGGCCGGCCAGTCGGGCGGCCTCGGCGGCCAGGGCGTTCAGGTCGCCCGGGACCATCTCCTGGGCGTCGGCCCGGGAGAACTGGAGGAGCCGGCCGACGATCCCGTCGAGCCGGTCGACCTCCGAGAGCAGGTCGTCGAACGACTCGCCGTCCGGCCCGATCCCGCGCTGCCAGAGCTGGACGGTCGAGCGGATGCCGGCCAGCGGGTTGCGGACCTCGTGGGCGACGCCCGCCAGGAGCTTGCCCAGCGCCGCCAGCCGCTCGGACCGGCGAAGCTCCCCCTGGAGCCGGTCGCGCTCGACCTTCTGCCGGCCCACGGTCCGGGCCAGGTTGATCGTCAGCAGGAGCGCCAGGGCGATCCCGCCCAGGGCCAGCCCGGCCGAGAGCCGGTAGCCCCGGAACGAGCGGTCGATGAAGATCGGGTCGACCAGCCGGGTCATGGTCCAGGTCGCCGCCACGACCTGGCCGTCGATCGTCACCGGGGCGGTCCGGATCGCGACGGTGCTCGGCGGCACGTCCTCGACGACGAAGAACGGCTGATTCCGGCGGATCGCGGCATCGGCCTGGATCTCGATCAGGTCGACCTCGCGGGGGGGCGGGCCGAGCTGGCCCTTGCGGTCGCGGGCCTTCTTGGTCTTCGATGCGGGCTCGCCCGGGAACGCGGCGCCGAGGAACCGCTTCTGGTCGCGGAGGAAATAGCCCCCCTCCACCCCGTCGAACGCCCGGAGGGCCTGGGTCGCCCCCTCGCCGAGCCGGCGGTCGAGGTCGTCCCACTCCCCGGGGCTGACGATCTCGAACCCTCTGGGCGTGGTGGCCAGGAGGCCCTCGCCCCGGCGGGTCAGGGCGTTCCCGGCGCGGGCGAGGATGTCGCCGGCCGAGGCGCGTCGCCCTTCGCGGGCCATCACCGAGGCGCCGGTGGTCCACAACGACGCCAGGGCGGCGACGAAAAGCGCCACCACCACCCCGACCTGGATCTTCAAGGGCACTCGCATCGGGCGATCATCCTCCGGCTCGATCTTGTTCGATGAGACTCGGAGACGCAACCGACGCGCCGGAGGCCGGAGATCGTGGATTGTCGGGCATCCGGGGGGATCGAGCCGGCGATGGGCCGATTCGCGGGCGGATAACCCCCGGCCGATCGGGGGGATTCCGCCCAGAAAG
This sequence comes from Planctomycetota bacterium, assembly GCA_021777685.1. GTDB lineage: Bacteria > Planctomycetota > Planctomycetia > Isosphaerales > Isosphaeraceae > Tundrisphaera. Next base: position 1,888 of record JAJYDH010000702.1, read on the forward strand.
GCCGCCGATCGGCCGAATTTGCCGGGGAAATGGGCCGTTTTCGGCCCCGGCACGATCCGTGCTTTGGCTCCCTTACCGACGTGGCGACATTCGCCGCATCCAGGGAAACGAAGACCACAAGATCTCGGAGGACGAAGCATGACCCTGCTCAAGATCCTCGGCCTCGGCTCGTCGAGCCTGCTGGGCGTGGCGCTGGCCGCCGCGATGCCGCCCGAGCCGCCCGGCCCGCCCGAGCCGCCCAAGGCGAAGAAGAAGGATGAACCCGGCCCCGGAGGCGAGATGAAGAAGGCATACGACCTGATCCGCAGGCTCAGGACCGACGGCCGGAACGTCGGCCGCCCCGAGGAGCGGCTCAAGGACTGGACCGAGCGGGCCACCCGCCTCTATCGGGACGCCGTCAAGGCTTACGAGAAGGGCGAGGAGCACAAGGCCCACGAATACGGGATCGCCGCCCACGACCTGGCCCGGGCCGTCGACCACGCCCGGAACGCCGCGACCTTCGAACTCGACGACGACCTGCCCCCGCCGCCCGACGCCAAGGGGCCCGAGGACGAGGGCGAGCGGACCCGCCGCGACCTCCGCCACGCCCACGACCGGATCGCCGACCTGAAGGACGAGTCGGAAGGGCCGGAGATCAAGTTCTACCTCGAAGCCTCGAAGGACCTGTACAACGCCGCCCGCCGCGACGCCGTCGCCGGCCGGAAGGAGCGGGCCGGCGAGCTGGCCAGGGCCGCCGAGGCCCTCACCCACGTCCCCGAGCACCTCGCCCGGGCCCTCGACCCCGACGATCGCCCCGAGCCCAAGGAGAAGAAGGCCAAGAAGGAGAAGCGCGACCG
>JAJYDH010000133.1 GCA_021777685.1 Planctomycetota bacterium
TGCTGTACACGAAACCGTGAATGCCCGTCCCGTTGTCATAGTAGCCTGTCACGGCCCCTGAGCCGTTGATGCCTGAAGCGTATGTTCCTCCTGTGGCCGCTGGATCGTTGAGCGTCGTGAACGTGTAATCGGCCCGCGCCGCCTCGCCCCAGCCCAACACAGCCAGGATCAGGGATGCCGCCACCCATCGTCGTTGTCGTCGCATGGTCGTCAGTCCTCATCTCGGAGGTCGTTGTGGGCTCCGGGGCCGATCCCGGGGCCGGCTATCGCCATGTCGGGGCGCGCGCTCCCCGTCGAGGCGGCTCGCGCGGCTTGTCCTCGGCGCGGATGAGCCGTCTTGAGATACAGATGCGCGAATTCCGGCGCGCTGGCGCCCGGGCCGGGATATTATTCGGATCTCGCCGGATGGTCGGAGTCCGCGGCACTCCGCGCCCCCGGCACTCCGCCGGCCGACTGGTCGCCGGACCGGGGTCGCGGCGTACCGCGAGCCCCCGACACCCGCACATTGGCCCTCCCCGAGCACAAGGGACCGCCGATTCGATAACTTCCCGGTTTCCGGGGAAGCCTTTGGAGTGCGGGAGCTTGCTCCCGCTTTCCCGGAGGGAGCTTGCTCCCGGATCTGTCGGGCGTCCGCCGCCGGGAGCAAGCTCCCGGGGACAAGGCGGGAGCAAGCTCCCGCACTCCAAAACAGGAGGTTGTTGAATGGTTGATCCAAGCTTCCCGGCGGATCTATCTCGCGGCCGATCGATCGTGGGGAACCTCGTTCGTCGGGCCACCCCGGCGGCGGAGTATCGCCCGATGCGAGCGGTCGGCGGCCAGGGCGATGAGGCAGGCGATGGCCTCGATGGAAAAGAGGATCGCGCAGAGGAGCTCGAGCGGGAAGCGGGCCGCGCGATTCTGGAGCGTGCCCCCGCCGAGGTCGGAGAGGGGGAAGCCCAGCATGAAGCCGATCATGATGATCGTCAGGAGGGTCGCGAGGACCAGGCCGGCCCAGGGGGCCCACGGCCGCCTCGCGAGGATGGAACGGCCGATGACCGCCATCGGGAGGTAGGCGAAGACGATGCAACGGATGAGGTGGACCCTCATGGCGTCGGGCCGGGCCAGGTCGGCGGCGATGTGCGGCATGGCGACGAGCCCCACCGAGGCGAAGGCGCTCAGGCCGAGGCCGAGGACGAGGAAGAGCAAGCCCGCCTCGCGGATGCGCTGGGGTCGGACGCACCAGCGTCTCAGGCGTTCGAGCCGGCCGCCGGCGCGGGCGGCGATCGGCTCGCCGGCCAGCCAACGTTCGAGGTCGTCGGCCATCGACTCGGCCGAGGCGTAGCGGCGGTCGGGGTCCTTCTCCAGGGCCTTCAGGCAGATCGTCTCCAGGTCGCGGTCGACTCGCGGGTTGAGCCTTGAAGGAGGGTCGGGCGGGAGGTCGCGGACCTGCTCGATGGTCTCCAGGGGCGAGAATCCCCGGAACGGCGGCCGGCCGGTCAGTAGGGCGTAGAGGATCGCCCCCAGGCCGTAGACGTCGGTGGCCGTGGTGACGGCCGCCTTGTCGCCGGCGGTCTGCTCGGGGGCCATGTAGGAGGGGGAGCCGAGCAGGGCGCCGGAGCGGGTCAGCTCGGCGTCGGCCTCGATCCGCCTGGCCAGGCCGAAGTCGGCGACGTAGGGATGATTGGCGGCGTCGAGCAGGATGTTGGAGGGCTTGAGGTCGCGGTGGAGGACCCCCCGGCGGTGGGCGTGGTGGATGGCCCGGGCGACCGGGGCCAGGAGCCGGCAGGTCCGCGCGGGGTCGGCGGCGAAGTCGCCGAGGTGGTCGGCCAGGCTCCCGCCCTCGACCAGCTTCATCGTGAAATAGGCGCGGCCGTCGACCTCGCCGACCTCGTGGATCGGCAGGATTCGCGGGTGGTCGAGGTGGGCGATGGCCTCGGCCTCGTTGCGGAACCTCCGGCGATCGTCGGCCGAGGCGAGCGGGCCCGCCATCTGCATTTTGAGGGCGACGGCGCGGCCGAGGCTCCGCTGCCTCGCCTCGAAGACCACCCCCATGCCCCCCCGGCCCAGCTCGCGGACCAGCTCATACTCGACGAAGTCGCGAGGGGCGGCCTCGGCCGGGTCGCGGGCGATCCGGCGGAGCCGGTCCTGGTCGGCGAAGAATTCGGAAAGCTCGACGGCCAGCTCGGGATGGCGCCCGATCCATTCCCGACGGTCGGGCTCGGTGACGCTGCCGGCCGACTCGTAGTAGGCGGCGATGACGTCGAGCAATCGGCGCTCGTTCGAGTCCGAAGGTTCCGCCATTCGGTGCTCCTCAAGGCGACTCGGCCATCAGGCTTCGGAGGGCCTTGGTCCCCCGATAGAGTAACCCGGTCACGGCCGGGACGCTCCGGCCCATCCGTCGGCCGACCTCGGCGACCGACAGCCCTTCCATGTGCCGCAGTTCCAGCGCGGTCCGCTGGTCGTCGGGGAGTTGCATCAGGGCCGAGGCCAGCCGGAGGCGGTCCTCGGCCCGCGAAAGGGCCGCGCCCGGGTCGGACTGGCTCGCGTCGGCGAGGTCCTGGAGCCTGGCCGAAGAGCCGGCCAGTTCGGCCTCGATCGCGGCCGGGCCGATCTCCTGGCGTGGTGCATGTTTGCGGAGGGCCGCGGCGAGGTGGTTGGCGAGGATCGCCCGGAGCCAGCCGGCGAGCTCGGCGTCGGTGGTCCCCCGGAACTGGTCGAACTTGGCGTGAGCCGTCAGGAGGGTCTGCTGGGCGATGTCCGAGGGGTCGAGCAGGCTCCTGAGCCACGGGCCGGACCGGAGGTCGGCCAGGAGCCGGAGGTAATCCCGGTAGCGTTCCAGGGGCCGGGCGAGCCCGGCCCCCGTCTCCTCGCGGTCCATGTCCGTGTGCTCCGTCGCGAGAGCCCACCTGCCGATCCGGCCAGCCCCGAGGATAACTCGCGGGAGCATGATTCTCCATTCTGGGATGTCCAAACGAAGTGGAAAGGCAGCTTCTCCGGGCTCGCGGGGACTTCAACTTCGCCCGAGGACCTTGGCATTCCCTCGTTTCGGGCGATCGATTATGATCCCGCCCGACCTGCCCGGCCGATCCCCAGGATGGGGTCCGTCCCGGGCGCGGGTCGAGCCGACTTGACGACGCGAGATCGGGGCGGGTTGAGGGCCGGCCGATGACGGTTGGGCCCATTTGACCGTGCCCGGTTCGAGGATATGACCGGATCGAGGAAGGATTCCTCAAAGCCCATGCGCGACGGTCGTTGTCGCCGATATCGCCCCCTGTCCCTGGTCGCGGCACTGGTCCTGCTGACGGCGCCCGGCTGCGCGTCGATGCGGCGGAACGCGTCGTCGCCGGACCTCCGTCCGTGCGCCGAGGGGTTCGCGGCCACCGAGGACGGCTGGCTGCTGGGGATGCGCCGGGTCCGCCCGGCCTGCCCCGACCCGAGCAAGCTGCCGGTCGTCCTCTGCCACGGCCTGGGGCTCAACGGCACGTTCTGGACGATCACCGACGACCACCTGCCCGGCCAGCTCGCGGCGAGGGGCTACGAGGTCTTCGTCGTCGACATGCGGGGCTCGGGCGCCAGCCATCGGGTGGGCCTGAAGGGCCGGGTGAACCAGGTCCTCCGCCAGACCCCGATCCGCGAGGTCGGCGCCCGCGACTGGACCGTCGACGACGAGGCGAAATACGACGTCCCGGCGATCCTCGCCTACGTCCGCCGCGAGACCGGCTCCGAGCGGGTCAACTGGGTGGGCCACAGCCTGGGCGGGATGCTGATGTTCCCGTTCCTGGAGTTCTCGCCCGAGGCCGGCCGGATCGCCAACTTCGTGGACATGGGCGGCGTGGCGATGGTCGTCGACACCCCCGACATCCGCGAGATGCGCAAGGCCGACAAGGGCCTCCGCGTGCTCTCGATCGCCCTGAGCACCGGCCGGCTGGGCCGGCCGATGATGTACGGCCGGCTCCCGGGGCTGGAGATGATCGACCGCTTCTATTACACGGCGTCGAACGTCGACCCGCGGACGGTCTCGCGGTTCTACGGCTACACGCTGGAGGACCCCGGGGCGGGGGCCTTGAAGCAGCTCGACCCGTACCTCTGGACCGGCCACATGCTCTCGGCCGACAAGACGATCGACTACGCCTCGGCGCTCGACCGGATCACGGTGCCGACCCTGATGATCGCCGGCGAGGGGGACATCATGGCCGACGTCCCCTCGTCGCTCCTGACCTTCAACTCGCTGGGGAGCGCCGACAAGACCCTCCTGCGGTTCGGCCGGCTCGACGGCCACCTCGCCGACTACGGGCACTGCGACCTCGTCTGGAGCCGCAACGCTCCCAGGGAGGTCTTCCCACCGCTGATCGACTGGCTCGACCTCCGCCAGCCTCACGCCGTCACCACGAGGCAAACCCTGCCCTCGCCCCAGCACGAGACCGGGCCGGGGGGATGATCAGCCGCCTTGCCTGGCCAGCCGCTTGGCTTTCGGCTTCGGTTTCGGGTCCTCGGTCATGACTTCGGGCTTCGCCGTCGGCCCGGGTTCGGTCAGATCCGCCAGCTTGCCGCCGAGCGCGAAGAAGGCGCGGAACAGCAGGTCGAGCGAGATCTCGCCCGAGCCCGCCTCGACCTTGGCCACCCTCGACTGGGTCGAGCCGATCATCTTGCCGAGGGCCCTCTGTGTCATACCCTTCGCCTCGCGGAGGCGCCTGACCGCATGACGCAGGTCGCCCCGGAGTTCGACATGCTGACGCTCGGCGTCGGTCAGGCCGAGGAAATCGCCATAATCTCCCATCGTCCAACCGGCGGCCTCCAGCCGCTTTCGCTTGGCCTCGTCCATTTTGGATCTCCCCTGACAGGGTCACGTCTGGTCGTAAGATTTGAGCCTCGCCTTGCAGGCGTCGATGATGGGCCGTGGCGTTTTTGGGGTCGTCTTGGCGAAGACCGCGACGACCAGCACCACGTCGACATCGACCCGGTAGACGATCCGCCAGTTGTGAGATTCATCGCGCACCCGAAGCTCGTGACAGCGAGCCCCGATGCTCGGCATGGGACGAGAGTGCGGCATCCCGATCGAAGAGCCGATCTGGATGTCCCTGAGGAGGTCGCCCGCCTCGGTCCTCGCCGCCTCGGTGAAAGGCGGCGTCTTGATCTCGCCCGACAACCAGAACAGGGGCTTGCGATCGCCGTTCATCATCTCATCCTATGCCGGATCTGGCATCCAGACAATCGCGGACCTGGGTCGGCTTCCCCGTCCCGGTAAGATTTCCGAGGCGCGGGGACGGTCCCGCCGCGGATCATCTCCGGGGAGGGGGTCGCGATGGCCTGGGGCGTCTTGATCGTGGCCGGCCTGTTGGAAGTGGGTTGGGCCGTCTGCCTGAAGGCTTCGGACGGGTTTTCCCGGCCCTGGCCGAGCGTGGGGTTCGCGGCCTCGATGTTCGCCAGCGTCTACCTGCTGGGCGTCTCGCTCAGGTCGTTGCCGCTGGGGACGGCGTACGCCGTCTGGACGGGCGTGGGTGCGGTCGGCACGGTGATCGTCGGCATCGGCCTGCTCGGCGAGCCGGCGGACTGGCGACGGCTCGCCTGCATGGCCCTGATCCTTGCCGGGATCGCGGGCCTCAAGCTGGTCTCGCCGGATTGACGGGGCCGGATGTCCGGCCCGTCGTCATCCCATATGGCCGCGGCTTTGCCCCGAGATCCATCGCCTCAGTAGGCGATTCGTCTCCTCCTGCGCGGCCAGTTGCTGCCTCGCCAGTTCGATGCTCTCATCGCTCAATTTCAGCGGGCGGTCGACGGCGGCCATGCTGGTCTTCTGCCTCACGAATATGGAAATAAATGAGATAGGCGAAGGAAAGGCCTGCGATCAGCAGCGTCAGCCTAATCAGATCGCTCTCGCCTCGCGGGTCGGCCGCAGGGGCCGCATGGGCCCAGGCCGACGCTCCGACGGAAAAAAGCAAGGCTAGAGATCCGAGGATCGTTCGCTTCATCGGTCCAGGACTCTCGGGGAGGGGATGAATGTCGGTGGAAGGATCGAGGGTGTCTGACCAGAACCGGACCCGAGATCGATAGGGCTCATCCCGCCAGGGCGTCGATGCAGATCCGCGACCAGGTCTCGAACTGGTCCCGGAGGGCGGGGAGGTCGGCCATTTTGAGGAACTCGGGTTCGGCCAGGGCGTCCTCCCGGGGTGTCACGTCCGGGCGGTCGAGGTCGTAGAGGTGGACGACGCCCAGGTGGACCAGGCCGACGGGGTTGGAGTCGTCGTTGATCAGGCCGAGCCGGTGGATGGCTCCGGAACTCTTGACGTCGACCTCCTCGTCCAGCTCGCGGCGGAGGGCCATTTCGTAGGCCTCGACGGTCCCCCGGCCGTCGGCGTCGGCCTCGGCGACGTGGCCTCCCACTCCGAGCGAGCGGAGCCTCCGGAGCCTCGACTCGCCGCCGCTTTTCCCCCGGACGTAGGTGAAAATAAGCCCGTCCGAGCGGAAGATGACGTAGGGTATGATCTGCTTGAGCGACGGATCATCCTCGACCTCATGGCGCGGGCGGAAGCTCGCCAGCCCGGGGATCAGGAGGGCGTTCAGGTATCGATCGGCGTCGGCGGAGAACCCCTGGAATCGGCCCAGGCGGTCGAACTCGGCGGCGGGGATGACCAGGACTCGCTCGGATAGGCTCACGGCTTGACCTCGGGAGCGGGGCGGGATCTCGGGACCGACTTCGGCGGTCCTCCTCGCCTTCATTATCGGCAGGATCGGCCCCGGGGCGGGACCCTCGGCCCCGGGATCGCCCGATCATGCTGGAAATAGGCATGTGCGTTCGACGATGATGGGAGGCGAATGCGGGGGCCGGCCCTTTCCGACGGCGGCGGGGCGGGTCCGTGTCGATGCGACGGTGCATCCTCGGTGCGTTGTGTTGCGCGGGCCGGTCCCGGTATGATGGATCGCCTCACGTCCTCGGCGGACGCTTTTCCCGGAGTATCAAGGTGATCGGGACGACGCTCAACCAGAGATTCACCCTCGACAAGGAGTTGGGGCGGGGTGGCATGGGCGCCGTCTATCGGGCGACCGATCAGATCCTCCAGCGGACCGTGGCGATCAAGATCCTCCGCGAGCGGACCGGCGACGAGCTGGGGCGGAAGATCCGCATGGAGGCGCAGATCCTGGCCCGGCTGGTCCACGACAACATCGTCCGGCTCTACGACTTCGGCGAGGCCGACGGCACGTATTACTTCGTCATGGAGGAGGTGGACGGGTCGAGCTTCTCCCGGCGCTGGAAGCAGATCCCGCTGGCCGAGAGGCTCCGGGTGATCTCCCAGGTGGCCGACGCGCTGGACTACGCGCACCACCAGGGGGTGATCCACCGCGACGTCAAGCCGGCCAACGTGCTGATGACCTCGGGCGGGGCGGCGAAGCTGTCGGACTTCGGCCTGTCGCTGATCGCCGACGAGACGCAGGTCTCGGGCACGATCAAGGGGACGCCGCACTACATGAGCCCGGAGCAGGCCAGGGGGAAGCGGCTGGACCACCGGACCGACCTCTACGCCCTGGGCGTGATGATGTACGAGTGCGCCACCGGCACGCCTCCGTTCCAGGGGCCGACGATGGCGGTGATCGCCAGCCACGTCAACGCCACGCCCGACCCGCCCCGGTCGAGGAACCCGGCGATCTCGGCGGGCCTGGAGGCGTTCATCCTCGGGCTCCTGGCGAAGGAGCCCGAGGGCCGGCCCCACTCGGGGGCCGAGGTGGCCGCCTCGCTCCGGGAGATGATCGCGACCGACCCGACGCTCCGCGACCCCTCGGCCGCCCCCTCGGGCGAGGCGTCGAGCTCGCCCGTGCCGACCCCCCCGACCATGGCCAGGACGCTCGCGCCCGCCAACGGCCGGCCGACCGTAGGCGCCGGGGTCGCGTCCGGCTCGGGCTCCGGCTCGGGCTCCGGCTCCGGGACGAAGATGGGGGAGCCGGGGCGGGTGCCGGTCGGGTTCGCCCCCCCGGAATCGATGACGAGGGGGACCGTCGCCGTCGACGAGGCCCGGGCCCGGGCGATGGCGATGGTCGCCGACGTGGTGGCCGACCCGGTCACGCTCTCGGCCGACGAGCGCTACCTCTGCGGCCACTACCTGGCCTACCTCCTGGGCGGCTCGCGTCGCCAGGGGTTCCTCCGACGGAGGCCGCTCGATCCGCTCAACGCCGACCGGGCCCGGCTGATGCTGGCGATGACCTGGATGATGATCCGGGGGCCGGGCGAGGGCGTCCTGGAGCGGTCCGCCGGGCTGCTCGAGTCGAAGTTCGACGTCCGGCCCCACCTCAGCCCGATCGTCGTCACCAAGTACCTGGGCGTCCGCGACACCCCGGCCAGGCGGAAGGCGTTCCGCCAGGCCCGCAAGCGGCTCCAGGAGGCCAGCCCCCTGGCCGCCCGCCGGATGACCGACGAGCGGGGGGTCCTCAACCCCGGCCTGATGCCCCAGAAGCTCGACGACCTCCTCAAGGTCGCCCCGGCCAAGGTCGAGGTCGACGACCAGCTCGTCGGCCGGTGGAACCGCGTGGTCGAGGTCTGGCGGTCCCGCCCCGACTTCCGCCAGGCCGTGCTCGGCTACGCGACGACCTCCGCCTGGCGCGACCCGGCCAGCGGCGACCTCTGGCCCGAGGTCGTCTACCCGCTCATCGAGCGGGCCCGCTGGCAGCGCCAGCTCCGCTCGGCCCCCGAACTGGTCTGGGACAACGTCTGCGGCGTGCTCCACCTGCCCGACGCCGGCATCCGGCTCGACCGGGCCATCCGCAAGGTCGTCCCGGCGCAGGTGGTCGAGAAGCTCGACCTCTCGCTCGCCGCCTTCGAGGAAGACCCCATCCTCGACGCCGACCTCGCGATCGTCGAGGCCGACCCCACGCCCAGGGGCGGCTTCGCGATGGGCGCCAGCAGCCTCCACGAGATCGCCACCGACCTGGCGCCGGACAAGTCGCTCGTCCGGCTGACCGGCCCCGACCCGGTCCGGATGACCATGGGCGACCTCCGCGCGCTCTACCAGGAGGCCGTCGCCGCCCTGAAGGCCCCCGGCTCCCGGGCCGGCCACCGGAACGTCCCGGTCGGCCCCTACCGGCTGGCCGTCATCCCCTCGATTCGCGGCAAGTCCGCCGGCCAGATCGCCATCCAGGGGATGCCCAACAAGCAGGTCGAGATGCTCATCCCCTCGATCCGCCTGGCCAGCAGCGTCGGCAAGCCGATCCTCGCGGTCTGGACCTATCAGGACGACAGCCTGGCCATCGTCTACGCCGACTACCGGAACACCGAGCGCTACATCTGCTGGCACGCCCCGACCAGCCAGCAGGAGAACTTCGACGACGCCGGATCGCTCAACAGCGCCCTGCTCCAGCTCGGCCTGGAGGCCCCCGACCAGCTCGACCGCGTCCTCACCAAGAAGTACCGGCCGAGGAACCCGGTCTGAAACGGTCGAGGATACGCCACGAACCAGGCCCCCGCCCACCTGTCCGGCGCGGCAGTTGCTCCCATCGGCCTTCTCGGCATCGAGAACCGCCCGAAAGCACGCCCGGAACGGAGAGCTGGCGATGAAGGTCCTCATCGTGACGACGAGTTGCAACCTGCTGGCCCCCGGGCATCCCACGGGGCTCTGGCTCGACGAGTTCACCATCCCCTACACCGCGCTCGACGAGGCGGGGGCCTCGATCGTCGTGGTGTCCCCGAAAGGCGGCGAGGTCCCCATCGACCCGAAGACGGCCCCGAAGGACGCCGATCGGGAGAAGTGGCCCGCCGCGCTCCGGGCGCTGGGCTCGACGGGCCGCATTGACGGGGTCTCGGCCGACGACTTCGACGCGATCTTCATCCCGGGCGGGCACGGCCCGATGGTCGACCTCGTCGGCGATCGGGACCTCCAGCGGCTGATCGCCGAGTTCGACCGCCAGGGCAAGATCATCGCGGCCGTCTGCCACGGCCCGGCGGCCCTGCTGAACGTCCGGGACGAGTCGGGCCGGGCGCTGGTCGAGGGGCGGAAGGTGACGGGATTCACCGACATGGAGGAACGGCTGGTCATGCTCCATTCGGTCGTGCCGTTCCTGCTCCAGGATGCCCTCAAGGAGCGCGGGGCGAAGTTCGAATCCGCCCTGTTGCCGATGCTCTCCCACGTCGTCCGGGACGGCAACCTGATCACCGGACAGAACCCGACATCGAGCCCCGGGCTCGCCGAGGAACTCCTCGGGGCGCTCCGGGAGCCGTCCCGATCCGTCGCCGCGGCCGGCCCTCGGTGAGCCGGCCGATCGGGCAGGGCAGGGGGGATCGGGTCACAACCGGCCCAGCAGCTCCGACTTCTTGGCGGCGAACTCCTCGGCCGAGAGGATGCCCTTCGCCTGGAGCCCGGCCAGCCGCTCGATCGTGGCGAAGATGTCCGCGTCCCGGGCGTCCCCGCCCGACGCTGGCGGCCGGTCATCCCGCGAGGGCGGCCGAGGCGAGGCCCCGGCGCCCGAGCCGACCGGCAGGCTCGCCACGTCGAGCGTCTGCCGGGCCCGATCGGTGAGGCGTTGCAAGGGGAGACTCCGGAAGGTCGCGCGGGCTGGGTCCGACGTCCTCCCGGGACATCCCACGGCCGACGGTCCATCATACGAGAGCGACGCGCGGGGCCACAAGGAAGCATCCGCCCCGCGAATCCGATAGAATCGCCTCGCGACACCGCCCCGACCATCCCCGCCACCTCACAGGCTCCGATCCGCATGATCCCACCCGCCAATTCCCGACGCTCGTTCCTGAAGGTTTCCGCCGGGCTCGCGGGGACGACGCTCCTCGCGGGCGGGCCGCCCCTCGCGCGGTCGGCGGAGGCCGGCGGCCCGCTCCTCGCCTATGTCGGCACCTTCAGCTCGCCGCTCCGCGACGTCCTGCCGACCCAGGTCGATCTGCCGCCCGGCAACGGCCGGGGCATCCACCGCTTTCATGTGGATCGCGAGACCGGGGCGATGACGCCCGCCGGCGTCCACGAGATGGGCACGAGCCCGAGCTGCCTGGCCCTGAATCCGGCCGGGACCCGCCTCTATTCCGCCAACGAGACCGACCGGCAGGGCGACGAGAAGCAGGGCACGGTGAGCGCCTTCGCCGTCGATCGGGCGGGCGGCGAGCTGGAGCCTCTCAACACCGTCCGATCCGGCGGCGCCGGGCCGACCTTCGTGAGCGTCCACCCGTCCGGGCGGTTCGTGCTGGTGGCCAACTATTTCGGGGGCTCCGTCGCGGTCCTGCCGATCCTGCCCGACGGCCGCCTGGGCGAGGCGACCGACATCAAGGTCGACGCCGGCAAGCTCGGCCCCGCCCGGGCGGCCAACGCCCCGCCGGGGACCTTCGCCTTCAGCGGCCACGACCGGACGCACGCGCACATGATCCAGGCCGACCCCTCCGGGCGGTTCGTCCTGCACGTCGACCTGGGGCTGGATCGGATCTTCGTCTGGAGGTTCGACGAACGGACCGGCAAGCTGACCCCGGCCGAAATGCCCGCCGTCGCCCTGCCGCCCGGGGACGGCCCCCGGCATTTCCACTTCCACCCCAACGGCCGCTGGTTCTACTCGATCCAGGAGGAAGGCTCGACGATCGTCCTCTTCGACTACGACGCCCGGACCGGCGGGCTGGCCCCCCGGCAGACGATCTCCAGCCTGCCGCCCGGGTTCGCCGGCAGCAACTTCTGCTCCGAGATCCTGGTCTCGGCCGACGGCCGCTTCGTCTACGCCGGCAACCGGCTCCACGACAGCGTCGGGATCTTCGCCGTCGGCCCGGACGGAACCCTGTCCTTCGTCGCCGACGAATGGACCCGGGGGAACTACCCGCGCAGCTTCAGCTTCGACCCCGCCGGCCGGTTCTTCTACTGCTGCAACCAGCGGGCCGACAACATCGCCGTCTTCCGCGTCGACCGCCAGTCCGGCGGCCTCGCCTTCACCGGCCATTACTCGCCCGTCGGCAACCCTTCGATGATCGCCTTCCTCGACCTGGCGAAGGTGAGTTGAAATCATCCGATGTCGGAACCCGTTGAGTCGGTCGGGGGAGCCTCGGCCGACCTCTCAACCGGGACGGCCGCCGCTCCATCCTCGGTGGAGGACCGGATATCGAGGTGGGATCAGGCCCGGCGAAGGAGGCGGAGCGCGTTGGCCGTGACGAGCAGGCTGACGCCGACGTCGGCGAGGATGGCCATCCAGAGCGTGGCGAGGCCGAACACGGCCAGAATAAGCACCAGGGCCTTGGTCCCCAGGGCCAGGGCGATGTTTTGGCGGACCCGGCCGAGGGTCGCGCGGCCGAGCCGGACCAGCCAGGGGAGGGCGGCGAGGTCGTCGGCCATCAGGACGACGTCGGCGGTCTCCAGGGCCGAGGCGCTGGAGATGCCCCCCAGGGCGAAGCTGACGCGGGCGGCGGCCAGGGCGGGGGCGTCGTTGACCCCGTCGCCGACCATCCCGGTCGGCCCCCGGCGGTCGTTCAGCTCGGCGATGGCGACGGCCTTGTCGGCCGGCAGGAGCCCGGAGCGCTGGTCGGCGATCCCCAGCTCCTGGGCCACGGCGGCGGCCGTCTGGTGGTTGTCGCCGGTGAGCATGACCGCCTCGATCCCCAGCGCCTTCAGCTCGGCGACCACCTCGGCGGCCTCGGGCCTCGGGCGGTCGGCCAGCCTGATCCAGCCGATCGGCCCGCCCGGTGCGGTCAGGGCGACCGACGTGCCGACGTCCCCCTCGGCCCGGCCGAGGTGGGTGTGGAAGTCGGGCGAGCAGAGCCCGGCCTCGTCGATGAACCGGTGGCTGCCGATGTGGTATTCCACCGAGTCGACCCGGCCCGAGGCCCCCAGGCCTGGGACCGCCTGATAGGCGTTGGCGACCGGGACGTCGAGCCGCAACGTCCGGGCGTGCCGGGAGATGGCGCGGCCCAGGACATGGCCGCCCTGGTCCCCCAGCGCCGCGGCGATCTGGAGGATGTCGGCCGCCGGCCGGCCGTCGATCGGCACGACCTCGATCACGTCGGGTTCACCCTGGGTGAGAGTCCCCGTCTTGTCGAAGGCCAGGACGCGGAGCCGCCCCACTTCTTCGAGGAACTGGCCCCCTTTGAGCAAGATCCCGCGCCTCGAAGCCGCCGCCAGGGCCGAGGCCAGCGCGACGGGGGTCGCGATCACCAGGGCGCAAGGACAGGC
>JAJYDH010000134.1 GCA_021777685.1 Planctomycetota bacterium
ATGACGGAGGTTTGAGTGGCCGCGACTCCCGAAATATGGCTCACGTCGCGGCAGGCGTACTTCGCCATGTTCGAGTTCTTGCGCCGACACTTCGAACGAGGTCCCACCGACGAGATTGGCGGCATTCTCGGCGGCCTCTCGCTGCTCGAGGACGGCACCGCCGCTGATCCCGCGATGTGGCTCGACTGGGAGGAAGCGACTGCGGCGGTCTTGGCGGCGGAGCGGATGTCCGGAGGGTATCGAGAGTCCGATCTCCGACTGGCTGATGCCCCACCTGATCGACATTGTCCATGAGGGGATTCCCCGCGTCCCGAGCCCTATCCGGGATCGTCCAACGGCCTGCAAATTCGGCAACGCCCGGCGGACAGGGCGCGGAGCGTCCCTACGGTGATTAACATACGATCGGGAAGAAAGGGAATAACGCCATGCCAATCCTCCAGGCCGATCCGATCCCAATCCGAGAGGAGGCCGATGGGTCGCTCCGGATCGGGAATACTCGGGTCCTCCTCGAAATCGTCATCAACGCCTTCGAAGATGGTGCGACCCCGGAGACCATCGTCGACGGATACCCTTCCGTGCGGCTCTCGGACGTCTACGCGGTGATTTCTTACTATCTCAATCATCGGGAAGAAGTCACCGAATACCTGCGACTTCGCGATCGGAGGGCGGCCGAAGTCGCCGCCCTGATCGCCTCGACTCAGCGCGATCTGAGCGGGGTCCGTCATCGATTGCTCTCATCGCGCGATTCAGGCGAGGGTCGGGATGCTCCGGCTTGTCGCTGACGAGAACTTCCATCGTGCGATCGTCCGCGGCTTGAAGCGACGTGAGGCCGACCTTGACGTCGTCCGGGTACAGGACGTTGGGCTCCTCATGGCCGACGATCCCTCGATCCTGGCCTGGGCCGCGAGCCAGGGTCGCATCCTCCTCACTCACGACCTGGCGACAGTCCCCGATTTCGCCTACGAGCGGGTGCGCGACGCATTGTCGATGCCAGGCGTTTTCGCCGCCAATACTCGATTGCCCGTCGCCCAGGTCATCGAAGATATCCTCTTGCTCGCGACCGACTCGGAACCCGAGGAATGGGAAGGGGTGGTGCTCTACTTGCCGTTGTGAGCTGACCGGGATTTCGTCGGGACATCGTGAAACTGCGAATCGAATTCGAACAAGAAGTCGACGGACGATGGATTGCGGATGTGCCCGCGTTCTCGGGCGTGATGGCCTATGGGGCGACTCGCCAGGATGTGGAAGATCGGGTTTGGTAACTCCTGGCCGGCGTGATCTCGGACCGGCTCGCCCACGGCGAGGCGATCGGTGAATTTCCGGTTGATCAGAGATAACGCTCCAGGATGCGCCGGCTGTGGTGGTCGAGGGCCTTCGTGTCGGCGATCAGGTAGCGCAGCCCCTTGGCGTCGATGATCAAGGCCCGGTCGTGCGCGAGACGGCGGACATTCTCGTCGCCGTCGAGCCCGAATTGCGTCGGGCCGCGATCGGTCTCGACCTCCCAGGTAGGCGGGAAGGTGTCGATGTCCACGCGGACGATCCGGCGGATGACCGGCAGGAACTCGCGGCGGGATAGCTCTCCGATCACCATCTGACGGTTCTCGGCCGAGAGGTCGTCCAGGGTCTCGATCTGGACCAACTCCTGCCCGGTCGGGCCGCAGATCGAGATCCAGCGGGTCGGGTCGGAGATCGGGAAGGCGCGGACGGGCTCGACCCCGACGTGGCGCTCGCCGAACTCGTCGGTCAGGTTGAGCCGGCCCCAGGCGTCGACTTCCAGTTCGAGGTGGATCATACGGCCAGCTCCCTCGCCATCTCGGCCTGGGCTTTGTGGAGTCGGAAGTACGTCCCCTCGCGTTCGAGCAACTCCTGGTGGGGGCCGACCTCGACGATCCGGCCATTTTCGAGGACGACCAGGCGGTCGGCCTTCCGGAGCGTACTGAGGCGGTGGGCGACGGCGATCGTGGTCCGGCCCCGGACGAGGTTGTCGAGCGCCTCCTGGATCTCGCGCTCGGTCTCGGTGTCGACCGAGGAGGTCGCCTCGTCGAGGATCAGGATCTTGGGGTCGATCAGGAGCGCCCGGGCCATCGAGATCCTCTGGCGTTCGCCCCCGGAGAGCGATTGCCCGCGCTCGCCGACCAGCGTGTCGTAGCCGTCGGCCAGCTTGAGGATGAACTCGTGGGCCTTGGCGGCGCGGGCCGCCGCGATGATCTCGCCCCGGTCGGCGTCGGGCCGGCCATAGGCGATATTCTCCGCGATGGTTCCGAAGAAGAGGAAGGGCTCCTGGAGGACCAGGCCGATGTGCCTCCGATACGACTCCACCGGGAACCGCCGCAGGTCGACGCCGTCGACCAGGATCGCCCCCTCGCTGACGTCGTAGAACCGGCAGGCCAGGTTGACCAGCGTGCTCTTGCCGGCACCGCTGGGACCGACGAGGCCGATCATCTCGCCTGGCCGGATCGCCAGGTCGATCCCCTGGAGGACGCGTCGGTTGCCGTAGCGGAAGCCGACGTTCTGGAATGCGATCTCGCCCCGGATCTCGCCCGGCTCGACCGGTCGGGCGGGCTCGGGGACCGTCGACACCCGATCCAGGATCTCCCAGATCCGCTGGGCGCTGGCGGCGGCCCGCTGGGTCGCCTGGACCATCCGGCTCAGCGATTCGAGCCGGGTGTAGAAACGGATGATGTACGCCTGGAAGCCGAGGAGCACGCCGGTGGTGAGCTGCCCCTGGAAGATCAGCCAGGCCCCATAGGCCCAGATGATGAGCAGTCCGGCCTGGGTCATCAGCCCGACCATCGGCCCGAAGAAGGCCCAGGTGGCGTTGACCTTGTTGTTCACCCTCACATTGCGCTCGTTGGCCGCCTTGAACCGTTCGACCTCGCGTTTCCCCTGGGCGAACGCCTTCACGACGCGGATGCCCGGGATGGTGTCGGCCAGGACGCTGGTGATCTCGGCCCAGGCCCGGCTCGTCACCTGGAACCCGCCCCGGAGCTTGTCGCGGACCCGGTAGGTCAGCCAGAAGATGATCGGGAACGGGGCGAGGGTCGCCACGGCGAGCCGGGGGTTGATCGCCAGGAGGACCGCCGCCGTGCCGAACATCATCAGGATGTCGGTGATGAAGTCGAGCAGGCTGATCGACAGGAAGGTGCAGATCCGGTCCGAGTCCGAGCTGATCCTCGACATCAGGTCGCCGGTCCGCTTGCCGCCGAAGAATTCGAGCGACAGGCCGTGGAGATGCCGATAGGTCTGCGTCCGGAGGTCGGCGCTGATCCGCTCGCCGACCCAGGCGATGACGTAAGTCTTGGCCCAGCCGAGGAGCCAGGCCAGGACCGCCGCCCCGGCCAGCCCGCCCAGGTAGAGCCAGACGAGCGAGAAGCTGACCGGCTGGCCGTTCTCACGGGGGTGGAGGACGTCGTCGACCAGGGGGATGGTCAGGTAGGGCGGCACGAGGCTGGCGGCCGTGCTCGCCAGCGACAGGACGAACCCAAGAGCGATGACGCCGGCCCTCGGCCGGGCGAAGTGCAGGAGCCGGATCAACGACGAGGCCGTCGGCACCGGGACGGCCTCGGTCGCCTCGATGTCCTGGCCCGCGACCGATGTGCCGGTGGACTCCTTCTCCCTCGATTCATATCGAGCGATCAGGCGGTGTACCGCTGGGGCCCGGTCGATCGTGTATCGCCAGGACCCCAGGAGACCGTCGGGCCCGGTCAGTTCGAGCGATCCCAGGCCCGCGCGATCCCTGGACCGGAGTACGAGCGTCGCATCGAGAGCCCTGGCAATCTGGCCAAGATCTGAGAAGCCGAGTAGTCTATGTGCGGTCAGTACGACCAGGCTTTCCGCGTAATGAAGGTGTTCATCGAGGTCCGGTGCAAACCAGGCGAGCACCGTCTCGCCGTCTTGAAGCGAGGCCTCGACCTCGGCCGTCCATCGCTGGGGTATCGGTGCCTGAGGAGTCTGGGGTCGGTCCAAGGCGAGAGCAACTCCTTCGGCCAACCTGGCGGGGGCCGATCGACAAGACCGACCGAGGATCGAGGGCCGACGGACGTCGTCGACCCGTTCCGAGGCTCGGCGCCGCGGTCTAGCATTGTAGGCCCGAATCTCCCGCGGAAAAGGCGGGAATCTCCGATAGTCTCGCGGTTTGCCGATTGTTGGCCGAATTCATCATTTCAACTCGTCCCTTGCGGTTGATTTTCGCCGGGTCGGGGACCTAAAATAGTTGAGCTTCCAACAGCGAGGCTGGAAGCATCCGTATCTCAGTGGGACACTCGTTGTCCGATCGGAACGCCTCCAGGGCCCGGGCCTCCCGACGATTCGTGCGTCGGGATGGCTCGCAGGGCCGGGGTTTCACGTCTCGAGGCGTCTTCCTCCCTTCTCATGCTCTGCTGACTCGAGCGACTTGAGATCGGCCCGCCCTTTCGGGGCGGGGTGGGGACTCGTCTCCCCGGCGCATTCCTCTCCAATCGCGCCGCGACGAGTAGACTCGGGGGTCGGCCGGTCCGCTGGGGGCTTCTTGGGAGATCATGATGCGATTCCGCAAGGTCCTGGCCCTCCGGGGCCCGAACTACTGGGCCAACTTTCCCGTGCTCGAAGCCTGGGTCGACCTGGAGGAGCTCAAGGACTCGCCATCCGACGAGCTGCCGGGGTTCAACGACCGGCTCAAGTCGTGGCTCCCTTCCATGATCGAGCATCGGTGCAGCGTCGGAGATCGGGGAGGGTTCTTCGAACGGCTGCGGCGGGGGACCTGGCAGGGGCACATCCTGGAGCACGTCGCGCTCGAGCTCCAGTGCCTGATCGGCATCGATGTCGGGTTCGGCCGGGCGCGTGAGACGAACGAGGACGGGGTTTACAAGGTCGTCATCGAATACGAAGAGGAAGAGGTGGGACGGGCCGCGCTGGAGCGGGGCATGGAACTCTGCCTCGCGGCCGTCTACGACCGTCCGTTCGACGTGGCCGCCGAGCTTGAAGCGCTCAAGAAACTGCATCGCGAGGTCCGACTCCCGTCCGGCCCGGCCGCGATCGTCGAGGCCGCCCGCGCGCGTAACATCCCGGCCCATCGACTGAACCGGGACGGCCTGATCCTGCTCGGGCAGGGGGCGAAGCAGCGCCGGGTCCTGGGTTCGAATACCGATCGGACGGGCGCCATCGCGGAGTCGATCGCGGGCGATCGGGAGCTTTCGCGCTCGCTGCTCCGGGCGGTCGGCGTCCCCGTGCCCGAGGATGACCCGTGCGGCCAACTTTCGGGCGAGGAGCACCGCCTGCTCGTCGTCGGCGACCGCGTGGTGGCCGCCGCCCGACGGGGGGCGACCGTCGTCGACGTCACGGATCGGGTCCACCCCGAGATCGCGGCCTTCGCCGTCGACGCGGCGCGGGTGGTCGGTCTGGACGTCGCGGGCGTCGACGTGGCGGCCCACAATATCGCCCGGCCGCTCGGCGAGCATCGGGGCGTCGTGACCGGCGTCCACGCCTCGCCCGACCTGGCCATCCACCTGGCGCCGGATGAGGGCAAGCCCCGCCCCGTTGGCGAGGCGATCGTCGACTCGCTCTTCGAAGCCGGCGACAACGGCCGGATTCCGCTCATCGCCGTGACCGGGGTCAACGGCAAGACGACGACGACCCGGCTCATCGCCCACATCCTGGACCGGACCGGCCTGACGGTCGGGATGACCTGCACGGAAGGGATCTATGTCGACGGCCGGCTGATCGAGTCGGGCGATTGCAGCGGGCCCCGGAGCGCCCGCGCGATCCTGATGAATCCGCTCGTCGAGGCGGCCGTGCTCGAATGCGCCCGGGGGGGCATCCTCCGCGAAGGGCTCGGCTTCGACCGTTGCGACGTCGCCGTTGTGACGAACATCGGCGAGGGGGACCATCTCGGCCTGGCCGACATCGAGAGCCTGGAGAAGCTCGCCCGCGTCAAGAAGACGATCGTCGACGTCGTGATGCGACCGGACGGGCATGCGGTCCTGAACGCCGCCGACCCCCTCGTGGCCGGGATGGCGGAGGGCTGCAAGGGCCGGGTCGTCTTCTTCGCCCGCGACCCCGAGAATGCCGTCCTCTCCGCCCATCGGGCCGGCGGGGGCAAGGTGGCGTTCGTCCGCGACGAGACGATCGTCGTCGCCGAGGGGGATCGGGAAGAGGCGGTCGTCACGCTCGCCCGGGTCCCGCTCACCTTCCAGGGCCGGGTCGGCTTCCAGGTGGAGAACGCCCTCGCCTCGGCGGCGGCCTGCTGGTCCAACGGCGTCCCGGTCTCGGCGATCCGGGCCGGCCTCGAATCGTTCCGGGGCGACGCCATCGACGCCCCCGGCCGGTTCAACGTGCTCCACAAGCACGGGGCGACCGTGATCGTCGACTACGGTCACAACCCGTCGGCCAGGGCGGCGCTGGTCGAGGCCCTGAACCATTTCCCCCACGAGCGTCGGGTCATCGTCTGCTCGGCGGACGGCGACCGGACCGACGATTCGATCGTCCGCCAGGGGGAGATCCTCGGCGACGGCTTCGACCGCGTGATCCTCTATGAGGACAGGAATCGTCGAGGTCGTGCCGAGGGGGCGATCTTCGAACTCCTGAAGCGAGGGCTCGCCGGAGGCCGGCGCGTCCGGTCGGTCGAGGCGATCCACGGCGAGGCGGCGGCGATCGAGCTCGCGATGCGCGATCTGGCCGCCGGCGATCTGGTCGTGGTCCAGTCGGACGAGGACGTCATCGCGACCCGCGCCGTCGTCGAGGCCAGGCTGGCCGAGATCCCGGCGCCCGAGTTGGACGAAGCCATGCCGAGCCGGCCGGCCAAGGCCCTGCAACCCGCCTCCTGAGCGAAACCGGCGGGGCCGACACGGAGGTCGGCCCCGCCTCTATCTCGCTCGGGTTCTTCAGCGGCCCTTCGTGCTGGACCGGATGAAATCCAGCCCCTGCTGGCAGAGGCCGAAGGCGTCGGGGAAGAGGTCGCGCCAGACCCTCGTCGCGGCGGCAAGCGCCGGGAGGGCCCGGCCGAACGCCTCGATCGTGGCGTAGCCGTCGAATCCGCTGTCCTTCAGCCCCGCCCAGTAGCCTTCCCAGTCGACCTGGCCGGTGCCCGGGATGCCCCGGTCGTTCTCCGAGACGTGGACGTGGATCGTCTCCTTCGCGCACGACGCGATGGCGGCCCGCTGATCCTTCTCCTCGATGTGCGAGTGGAAGCTGTCGTACATCATCTTGAGGTATGGGTGGTCCACCTCCCGGACAAACCTGGCGG
The DNA here is from genome assembly GCA_021777685.1 of Planctomycetota bacterium. GTDB lineage: Bacteria > Planctomycetota > Planctomycetia > Isosphaerales > Isosphaeraceae > Tundrisphaera. The sequence continues at coordinate 7,220 of JAJYDH010000134.1, forward strand.
TGTCGGCCGCCGTCGTCAGGAAGTAATTCTCGAACCGGTTGAGGTACTCGACGGCGATCTTGATGCCGACCTTCTCGGCCTTCTCGGCGGCCTGACGGAGGGTGTCGACGCCGTGATTGAACTCGTCGGCCGTCGGCCCGTCCCCCGAGAAGACGCCGATGGCCGAGTGGGTGGGGCCGCAGAGGATCTCGCAGCCGAATGCCGAGGCGCGATCGAGGACGACCTCGAGATAATCCACGGCGGCCTTGCGGATCGCCGGGTCGGGCGAGATCGGGTTGGTCGCCGGTCCCATCACGGTCACGGCCGTCGCCCCCAGGCCCAGCTCCTTGAGCCGCTTGCCGAGGCGTTCGTAAGGCTTCCGGTCGGCGATCTCGAAGATCGGGACCTCGACCGAGTCGAAGCCCATCGCCTTGATCCGGTCGAGGATCGGGTCGTGCTCTTCCTTGACCTCGGTCGTCCAGAGCAGCAGATTCATGCCGGTCTTCATGGGTCGTCCTATAGGGTTAGCGATCTCAACGACGGGGCATCCCGGAATCGTCGGTCAGGATGTCGCATCGCAGTCGGATCGCAATAGCCTTGATCAAGCAATCGATCGCCCCTCTCGGCCTGGAACCGGGAGCGATCCTCTCCGCCAGTTGACGCGCCTTCGACCAATCTTCCGGTCTGATTCGCCCCTCGTCCAGGATGACGAAGACATTCAGAAAAGCCCTTGTCAATTCCATCTCGTGACGTTCGACCACTCCGCCCACGAATTCGAGATAGACGGGGGTTAAGATCAAGTTGGTCCGATAGATGCGGATCAATTCCTCGGCCCAGGCCTTCGCATCCTCGCGAGTGTACTCGTCGAGGGGGCGTCTCCTCGACCGTTTCCATTGTCTGATCAACTTGTTGGTATCGAAGATCGCACCTCCCACGATTGACCCTCAAAAGGCCTCGTGAAGGGACGGCTCCAGGCTGGACACAAGGGCCGCCCAATGTTCGCCAATGTCCCTCAATCGAGCGGCGAGATAGAGCGCGTCGATCCTCCGCAAGGCCCCGCAGACGATCTTCATCGAGACGCCCGGGGGAAGGTCCTGGAAGTCCGACCATTCGAGAAGGAAAATCCCGGTTGGGTCGCTCCCAGCATCCAGCTTCCGCGCATATCGTTGGAAACCGTGACGGATGATCGACTCGTGGTCGAGGAGCCAACTCCTGGCCTCGTCGGCTCTGGTCGGCAGCGCGGGTCCGCCGCATCGAAGATCGACGGACCAGACGAGGCTCGGATCGAATTCCTCTCCGTGGATCTCGAACCGTTCGAAGACGCTAGTCATGCCCAACATGATGCCCGTCCGGATGCCCCCATCGACCCGCTCCTGTCGATAAAAGGTCAGGCCGGCCGACAACTCGGCCAGGATCGCGGAAAGTTCACCCATCCGGGCCTCCTCCTCGTATCGGGGGTTTTCTACGATCAGACCGGCACGACGGTCTGCCACTGGCCCAGCTCGGCCGAGTCGAGCACGGCGTCGCAGACGGCTTGCGTGGCGAGGGCCTCGCGGAAGGTGGGGCTGGTGCTCTTGCCCTCGCCGAGGTTCTTGAGGAAGTCGGCCACCTGGTGGACGAAGGTGTGCTCGTAGCCGATCTGGAGGCCGGGGACCCACCAGTTCTTCATGTACGGGTGGTCGCCGTCGCTGACGTGGATCGAGCGCCAGCCTCGGGTGATCGAGTCGTCCTTGTAGTCGAAGAACTGGAGCCGGTGGAGGTCGTGGAGGTCCCACTTGACCGAGGCGTTCTCGCCGTTGATCTCAAACGTGTAGAGGGCCTTGTGCCCCCGTGCGTAACGGGTCGATTCGAAGAGGCCGAGCGAGCCGTTTTCGAACCGGCAGAGGAAGGCGCAGGCGTCGTCGATCTTGACCGGCTCGACCTTGCCCGAGAGGTTATGCTTTCGCTCCTTGACGAACGTCTCGGTCATGGCGGTGACGGACGCGATCGGGCCGTTGAGCCAGAGCGCGGTGTCGATGCAGTGGGCCAGGAGGTCGCCGGTGACGCCCGAGCCGGCCGCCGAGGCGTCGAGCCGCCAGAGCCCGGCACCGCCCTGCGGGAGGTCGGCCGAGATGGTCCAGTCCTGGAGGAAGTTGGCCCGGTAGTGGAAGATCTTGCCGAGCCGGCCCTCGTCGATGAACTGCCTGGCCAGCGTGACGGCCGGGGCCCTCCGGTAGTTGTACCAGACCGTGTTCGGCACGCCCGCCTTCTCGATGGCGTCGACCATCTTCTGCCCCTCGACGAGGTCCATCGAGAGGGGCTTCTCGCAGAGGATCATCTTGCCGGCCTCGGCGGCGGCGATGGCGATCTCGGCGTGCGTGTTGTTCGGCGTGCAGATGTCGACGGCGTCGATGTCCGGCCGGGCGACGAGCTTGCGCCAGTCGGTCTCGACCGACTCGTACTGCCACTTGTCGGCGAATGCCTTCGCCGCCGCCTCGTTCCGGCCGCAGGCGGCCTTGAGGACCGGCCGGTACTCGACGTCGAAGAAGTCGTTGACCCGCTTGTAGCCGTTGGAGTGGGTCCGGCCCATGAAGCCGCAACCGACCAGGCCGATGTTGAGGGGTTTCTTGGACATGCTGGGCTCTCGACTCGAAGGGCGTGACGTTTAGACTTCGGGATGAGGGTTGGATTTACAGATCGCGGTCCGATACCAGATCCGGATACATCTGCGCTCGACGGGCGCCCCTTCTTCCTGATCCGCGAGCGACTCGACGCCGATCAGGTCGATCGACTCGCGCACGATCCATTCGTTGGCCTCGGCCAGGGCCCTCTGCTGGGCTTCCGCCAGGCGATCCAGACTCGGGAAGAAGCCGGCGGGCCGGACGGCCTTAAAATCCCTGAAGGCGATCATTCGGCCGTCCTCACTCTCGCCAGCCGTGGGCGTCGCGGACGGCGACCATCGTCGAGAGGATGTCATTCCAGGTCTGCGGCTTCATCATGACCGCGTTGGGGAACATGCAGCCGTCCCAGCAGATGTGCTTGAATGCCTTGGTCAAGATCCCGTTCTCGTCGCGGAGCCAGAACCCGGCGTGATGGGGGATGTCGAGCTTGCCGTTGGGGTCGTTGGCCAGGCAGTGCCTGCCCGTGTGGTCGTGCGAGCCCGAGCCGAAGACCGTCGCGTCGTTCTGGGCGACGTGGAAGTCGATCGTCCAGGGGCGCAGGGCGGTCGTCAGGGTTCGGAGGGCCGCGTCGAGGGTCGCCCGGTCCTTCCAGTCGAAATGGTCGGGGAGGATGCGGTCCTCGGGAGCATTCTCGCCGAGCGTGTAGAGGAGGGTGTGGGCCATGTCGGCCTGGAAGCCGACCGTCTCCGGCTCGCCGACCCGCTCCAGGAGGTCGACCATCTTCCGCCAGGAATGCATCCCGCCCCAGCAGATTTCCCCCTCGGCGGCGAGCTTCTCGCCGTGGTCGCGGGCGATCTTGCCGGCCTGCTTGAATGTCTCGGCGATCTTCGCCTGATTCCCGGCCGGGTCGGCCGACCACTCGCCGACGCCCGTGGCCGAGTCGAACCGGACGACGCCATACGGGCGGACGCCGAGTTCCCTCAATTTCTTGGCGATCCGGCAGCCCTTCTTCACCTGCTCCAGGAACTTCGTCCGGCCTTCCCCCTCGTCCATCGCCGGGCCGCCGCCGGTCGGCGGCCAGATCGGCGCGACGACCGAGCCGATGGTCAATCCCTTCGCCTTCACCTTGTCGGCCAGGGTTTTCAGGTCGTCGTCCGATGCGTCGATGTCGACGTGAGGCGCGAAGAGGAACAGGTCAACGCCGTCGAACTTGATCCCGTCGACCTCGGCGGCGGCGGTCAGGTCGAGCATCGTGTCGAGGTCGATGGCCGGTTCCGACCCTTCCCCCTTGCCCACGACGCCGGGCCACGCCGCGTTGTGCAGCTTGGGGAAGTTGTTGGGGTGGCTGGCGGCGGCGTTCATGGATTTGCCTTTCGGGTCGTAAAGTCGATCAAACGGAGCGACGGTCAATCATCAAAATGCTCTTGGAGGCGGTCCGGCTCGCGGCCCGGGACGACCAGGAACCGTCGGACAAGCTCCTCGACCCGACGGACGTCGGCGACCCCGATGAAGCCGCATGGGCCGCCGAAGTAGTGGCCCTGGAACAGAACGTCGCCCGAGCCGTCGGGGTACTGGACGCGGTGGAGTTCGTTCCCTCCGATCGTACCCTGCTGGAATGTGTAGACCGCGACGGCCGACCGCCCGCCCGGCACCCAGATCATCGCGCGGCGGTCGGTCAGGGCGTAAACCTGACCGGCGAGCCTGGCTCGATCCTTCGTCTTGGAGAAGAAATTCCCGACGAAGAAGACCGCGAAGAAGAAGGCAATCGTCCCCGCGACGGTGCCGATGACCAGAAACCCACCCTCGGATGGGTCCTGCCCCCGTCCGGCACCGAGCGGCACGGCCGAGAGGCCGACGACACTCGCCGTCAGGAGCCCGAAGAACCAGGTCAGGGGGATTTTCGAGGGCCAGGGCGAGCCGAGATTCGCCGCCGTCCCGGCGCTAGAAGCCCAAAGCAACCGCTCCCCCGGCTGGAGTTCGGGCTTCACGAGGTGGAGCAACTCCTCGGGCAGGGCGTCGAGTTCGAACGGCGACCGGTCGTCCATCGCTCTCAGCCCTCGGCCAGCCGGGGCACGATCGTCGTCCGGGCCCATTCGTTGAGCTGGGCGAACCAGCGGGAGAACGAACCCAATTTCTCGGCGAGCCGAACTTGACCCAGGATATCCTCGGGCTTGAGCAGCGGGAGATTTCGACTGCGCTCGGCCGGTCGATTGGCTCCATCGGGGCCCAATGAGAGAAAGGTAAGCGTCTTCCGGCGGGTGTCATACCGCCAGACCTCGGGCACTCCGATCCGAGCATAGGCCGCGACCGCCTTGTCGGCGGGATGCGTGACCTCGACCTCGATGGCCAGGTCGGGCGGGGGCTGAGTCGTCAGGTCGATGTTGAGGGGACCGCTCATCACCTCGGCATTGGCGCCGAAGTAATACGTTCGATCCCCTTCCACGCCGACCTTCTCGGCATCAAGGCGGAAGGTCGCCGAGCCCGCGACCTCCTGCTCGATGCTGCGATGGAGCGCCACAACCATGACGATCTTATTCAGGCAATCCTCGAACCAGTCGTGTCGCCGTGACAATGTCAAGAACGTCAAACTCCCGCCGATGTAAATCATCCGGAGGCCGGCACGATCCGGGAGGGCGTCGTTAATCTTGACGTACTGCTCCCACTCGATCCCGTGAAGGACGAGGTGCTGCTCGCCCGTGTCGGCCCTGGGTTCGACTTCGGGAGTCGCGACGGCCATGATCCCCCCTCTCAACGCCCCTTGAGGTAGTCCCCGACCCTGGGCAGGTCCTTGTGGACGTCGGGGCCGAAGTAGCGGAGGCTGACGAAAGGCTCGGTACCGGTGTTCTTGAACGTGACGCCCTCCTTGGCCTTCTTGTCGGCCACGAAGACCTCGTCCTTCGTCACCTCGCCGAAGCGGATGAAGACCGGTGTGTCGATCTCGAGCTTGTCGATCGTCCCCCGGCCCTGGGTGGCGACCAGGCCGTACGCCCCGGAGTCCTTGATCGTGGCCGAGCCGCCGGGATAGACGGTCAGCTCCTTGGCGCTGAAGACCTGCTTGCCGTCGACGGTCCCGTAGACGATCCACTTGTCGACGAAGCCTTCGGCCTCCGATCCGGCCTGGACGATCGGCTCCAGGTAGTTGTGGGCCTTGAACTCGGGATCGACGTTCTTGGCCCAGTCGAGTTGCTCGACCAGGTAATCGAGGTCGCGGTGCTTGTCCTCGGGGACGTCCTTGACGAGCAGGTCCCAGGGGACGCGCCGGCCTTCGACCATCGACTGGTACATCCCGAAGACGTCGG
>JAJYDH010000703.1 GCA_021777685.1 Planctomycetota bacterium
TCGACGGCCGGGGCGGCGGCGGGCGACGCCTCGACCGGGGCGGGGGGCGGCTTGGCGGGGTTGGCCGGCTCGTCGTTGTCCTCGGGCTCGACGGGGGCGGCGGGCACCTCGGGGCCGATCGCCACCGAGGGCGGCTGGGGCCGGAGGCGCGGGGCCAGCTTGTGATAGGCCAGGACGGCGCCGATGGCGGAGATCACCAGCAGGGGCGGGATCAGCATCCAGGGGACGCCCCGCTCGCGGTACTCGATGACCACGCGGGCGGGGGCCTCGGGGGCGGGCGGCTCCTCGGCCGGGTCGCCGATCTCGATCATCTTGCCGTCGAATTCGTCGAGCATCGGTCGCCCCCTCCGTCGGTCCGTCCGCCAGATCGATCGGCCGCCCGGCTCAGCCCCCGGCGCTCCCGCCGACGCCCGTCCCGCGGACGGTCTGGCCGTGGGGCTCCAGCAGGGCCTCGATCTCCGACGCCGAGGGGACGCCCAGCTTGGCCAGGATCGGCGGGCGATCGGCCAGGTCGAACGCCTTCATCACGTCCTCGACCGACCTGCCGGCGATCACCTCGAGCGCGACCTGCCGGACGTTGGTGCCGTCCTTGTGCGCCCTCTTGGCGATCGACGCGGCCAGGTCGTAGCCGATCCGGGGGGCCAGCGCGGTGCACATGGCCAGGCTCAGCTCGATCAGGTCGCGGCAGCGGGCCTCGTCGGCCTCGATCCGCACGACCCCCTCGACCTTCTTGCCGCTCAGGTGCTTCTCGGCGTCGACGCATTTCTCGGCCAGGTGCTTCGCGGCGCCGGCGAGTAGGTCGATCGACTGGAGCAGGTTGTACGCGATCACCGGCATCATCACGTTGAGGTCGAAGTTCGACCCCAGCGCGTTGGCCCAGGCGATCGTCGCGTCGTTGCCCACGACCTGCGCCCCGACCATCATCACGGCCTCGGGGATGACCGGGTTGACCTTGCCCGGCATGATCGAGCTGCCCGGCTGAAGCTCGGGGATCTTGATCTCGCCGATCCCGCATCGGGGGCCCGAGGCCAGCCAGCGGATGTTATTCGCGATGTTCGAGAGGCTGACGGCGACCGTCTTGAGCGCCCCGGAGACCTCCACGGCGGCGTCGCGGTTGGCCATCGCCTCGAACGAGTTGGCGGCCGGGCGGAACTCCAGGCCGGTGTCGTGGCCGAGGTGCTCGGCCATCTTCTGGGGGAAGTCGGCGTGGGTGTTGATGCCGGTGCCCAGCGCCGTCCCGCCGATGGCCAGCTCGGCCAGAGACGCGCTCGCCTGGGTGAGCCGGCGGACGCCGTGCTCGACCTGCGAGGCGTAGCCGGAGAACTCCTGGCCCAGCCGGATCGGCACGGCGTCTTGCAGGTGCGTCCGGCCGATCTTGACGACGTGGTCGAACGCCTCGGCCTTGGCCTGGAGGAGCTTCTGGAGGTTCTCCAGCACGGGGACCAGCTTCTTGCGGACCCCTTCGAGCGCCGCGACGTGGATCGCGGTGGGGATGACGTCGTTGGACGACTGCCCCATGTTCACCGCGTCGTTGGGGTGGACGGGCGTCTTGCCGCCCCGCTGGCCGGTGAGCTTCTCGTTGGCGACCCCGGCGATGACCTCGTTCGTATTCATATTCGTCGACGTCCCAGAGCCGGTCTGGAAGATGTCGACGACGAACTGGTCGTCGTGCTTGCCGTCGGCGACGGCCTGGGCGGCCTGGACGATCGGGGCGCCGAGGTCGGGGTTGAGCAGGCCGAGGTCCATGTTGACCTGGGCGGCGGCCTTCTTGATCAGGCCCATCGCCCGGATCAGGGCGCGGGGGGCCCTCAGCGGGCTGATCTCGAAGTTCAGCTCGGCGCGGCGGGTCTGGGCGCCATAGTAGGCGTCGGCCGGGACCTCCAGGGCCCCCATCGAATCTTTCTCGGTGCGGGACGTCGACGTGGACAAGCCTGGAATCTCCAACGAGTCAATCCGGTAGGGTGGGCACCGCCCACCGATCCGACCGCCATCCGGTGGGCGGTGCCCACCCTACAAGATCCCGGGAACGAACAGGACACTCAATAGGAGATTCCACCCGAGGGGCCTTGTCAATCGCACTTCCGGGCTCCGAGCGGGAAAGTCATCACTCCTCAGGCGTTGCGGCCGAGCGCGGGCTCCGCCGGCGCCTCGATCGTCCCCCCCTCGGCCCCGCCGGCCTCGAACCCCTCGGGCGGGAACGCCTCCAGGCGGACGTCGCCGCCGGTCACGGCCAGGAACGGGCAGGGGGGGTGCTCGATCCAGGTCCCCGTGTTGAAATATCGGACCCCGTCCTCCTCGGCGGCCAGGGGAAGGTGGGTGTGACCGCAGGTGACGAGGCGATAACCCTTACCCCTGGCATACTCGATGGCCCGATGCTGGACCAGCTCGCTGTTCCGCTGCCACTTCTTGGTGATCCGCCGGACCCACCGGGCGGTCTCGTGGGGCGCCCATTTCACGATCCAGTAGAAGATCCCGCAGGCGAGGTCTGTCAGGAGCTTGTACTTCGTGATGAACGTGTCGAACTGGTCGCCGTGGAGGATCAGGAGCCGGACCTCGCCGTTGTCGTAGACGTACTCGTCGAGGATCTCGACCCCCACGATGTGGCTGATGATGTCCGCCGGCCCGTCGTGGTTCCCCCTGATCCAGATCAGGCGGAAGTCGTCGCGGTCGGAGTTCCGGCGGATCACCTTCAGATCGGAA
>JAJYDH010000135.1 GCA_021777685.1 Planctomycetota bacterium
CACCACGCAAGACTCGCTTCCGGCTGCTGGCCCAGCTCTGCCGGGCGGGATTGGGTACCCGCAGGGTCCCGACGAGAGGTTTCGAGCTTGTGAAGGCCGTCCTCCTCTCCCGAGCTTCTTGGCGCAAAGCCATACTTGCTCTGTTACGTAAGGGATTCATTACGTCGAGGATCGAACTGCTGGCTTGCAAAATCCTATTGATATCGTCACCTCTGGGGCCAACTGATTGAAATGCGGCGTGGTGTTGGCGAAGAACCTTGAATGCCGCAGTGAGCGAAGCATCAATTGGGAGCGGAAAATTATTAGTTAAACAAATCTCCTTAACAAATCCGTGAAGTGCGGTATGGACTCGATCGACAGCACTTGTGGCTCCGTTTTTCTCGATCAACGCCTCGGCATCGGCGATCGCTCGGTCAACCACCTCTACGGAAAAAGCCGGACATCGGCCCTCGACTGCTGAAGCCCTCTCAAGACGATGAATTTCGGCTTGAATTTCCTCAGCGAATTCGAGAGTGCGACTCTCCGGTGCATATTCTTCCCCAACGGGACACTTCTTGAGCAGTCCAGCGAGGATTTTTGCCTGAACCCTGGGTTCTGATTCGGTCAAAACTTTGATAAAATGCTCACGAGTCGTACCATCAAAGCGGCCGATTTCGATGTCCAAGTCGCAATGCCCTGCATAAAAGTCAGCATGAATGCGTTTGCTAAATCCAAACAGATAGCCACCATTGACGCCAATAAACTTATTTACAATCTTTACAACCAACCCTTTGCTCAACCCAGCGATCGCCATGTTACGAATCCTCGGCAACAGTTTATGGCCTTGACCTATCAGTCGACAGCGCCGATTGCACGCGAGTTCGAATTTCAAAAAGGGAAAGTATCGGTGCCGTGATCCTCACCCGAGAATCCATCGGGGCGCGACTGCAAGGGCATCGCAGCGATCCGGGCCGCGACCTCGGCGGGGGTCGGACCTTCGGAGTCCGGAGCCGACGTCCGGGAGATCACGATGATCTCGACGCGGGCCCCTTCGGCGAGGTCGATCGGGCGTCTCGGGCGGAGCACGCCGTCCTGGTACACGGCCTCGATGGGGGATGTCGGCATGATCGATCTACCGTCGCTTTCCACGAAGTCGGGGGCATGACCGATTAGACCGCGACCGTCGGGATGATGTCAACGAGCCGTCCGGCCCCCTCCCGGACCCGCCCGGAGAATCTGCGGGCCGGCCGAAATTGTGTGTTCGAAGGCGAGGCTCGGCGCTGAATCTAAAGGAGATGGGACGATCGGAAGGCCCGCCGCATCGGGAGTCGTCGCGATGTTTGGGTTCGACTTGGAGAACGGTGCTGGTCGGAACGCCCGGGCGATTGGCTTTGTCTTGGAATGTCGCCCCGAACGTCGCCTGGCTTCGTCTGGGAAAATCGGCCCGGGGCGGTTGGCTTTGTCTTGGAAAATCGATCTGGGGAAGGTTGGCTTTGCCTTTTCGCGGGCGAACGTGGGCGTTGGGTTCGTCTGGGAAATGCCACGACGCGGGGAGTTGGGTTCGTCTGGGATCGCGGAGACCGCCCACGGCCGATCACCGCAAATACCGACAAATTAACGACTTAACCAGGCCAGACTCGTCACGCTCGCCGATCCCGAGGGGGTGGTTGCCCGGCCCGGCCCGGTCGGTTCCAATGGACGGGCCGGAACCTCCCGGCCGGATCGACCTTCGCGAGGGCTCCCATGAAGACCCGGCTTCTTCTCGCCTCGATCGCCTGGGCGGTCGTCGTCGCGGCCTCGTCGGCACCGGCCGCCGACCCGGCCCCGGTCCGGCTTCCGGTGGTCCGGGATACCTGGTTCTCGAACGTGGGGGAGGAGGCGGACGCCAACCTCGGCGGGTCGCCCCGGCTCAAGCTGAAGTCGATCCAGGAGATGGCCCTCGTCGACGTCGACCCGGCGCCGCTCCGGGGGCGGACCGTCCGGTCGGCGACGCTCCATGTCCGGTCGACGGGCGAGCCCCGGCTGAAGCGGGTCACGGTCGGGACGTTCGGGGCGGAGTGGGTGGAGGGGACGTCGCCGTCCTACGCCCCGCAGGCCGGCAGCTCGACCCACAACCACCGCCGACACCCAGACGTCCCCTGGGCCGAGCCCGGGTCGGACCTCTGCTCGGTGATCCTCGGCCAGGGGGGGACGGCCTGGCGGATGGCCGACGCCTCGCCGCCCGACGTGGGGGGGTGGCAGACGGTGGCCGTCGATCCCCTGATCGTGGCCGCCCGCGTGGCCGGGATCAGCGAGGGGTTCTTCCTCTATGATGACACGGGGACCGAGTGGACCCGGCAGGGGGAGAAGTTCAGCCGCGACGGCTTCCCCAACCGCTTCGTCTCCAGCAAGGACTCGAACCGGGCGAGCGCCCCTTACCTGACGGTCGTCCTCGGCCCCGAGGACAAGGCCCCGCCCGGGGCGCCCGGCGACCTGAAGGCCGAGGAATCCGGCGACCTCCCGCTCGGCGAAGGCCGCGCGTCGTGGGCGACCCCTCGCGACCAGGGCCCGGCGGGGACGGTCGGCTTCTTCGCGACCCTGGACGGCAAGCCGCTGCCCCGCTACCTGATCCCGATCGCCCGAGAGCCGGGCGGGCGGGTCGGCATGCACCTCCGCGACCTCGGCCGGGCCTCGGGCGGCGAGGCCCGGCTGGCGATCCGGGCCGTCGACGGCGCGGGCAACGTCGGGCCGGCGGCGGAGGCGAAAATCCGCCTCTCGGACCGGGTCGCCGCCCCTCTGCCCGGGACATCGCCGGCCGTCAAGGTCGCGAAAGCCCCCCTGCCCCGCCTGGGCGACGGCGAGGTGGCCATCCTCGACGAGCTGGACAAGGTCCAGCCGGTCACGGGCGAGCTGATCCCGGCCCAGCCCGACGGCTATCTCGCCTCGAACCACCTCTGGGACGCCGGCTCGAAGCGGATCAGGCTTTACGCGGCCCGGAACGAGTTCGTCGGCTTCCAGGTCCTGTTGAAAGGCCCGATCGCCGGGGCGAAGCCGACGTTCCGGTTCTCGGACGAGGCGGGGTCGAAGGTCCGGGTCGAGTTCGCCCGCTATCGCCACGTCCGGTCGAAGAAGGGCCCCCTGCCCGACCCGATCGTGCCCCTCGGCCAGGCCGAGACCGTCGAAGGGGCGAAGTCGTCGAGCCTGCTGGCCGAGGTCTACGTCTCCCACGACGCCCCGGCCGGCGACCACTTCGGGACGCTCACGCTGGAGTCGGGCGGGAAGACGCTGACGATTGACGTCGGCCTGCGGGTCTGGGACTTCACGCTGCCCGATTTCCTGAGCTTCCAGCCGGAGATGAACTGCTACGGCCTGCCCGAGAACGAGAAGGACTTCTACCGCCTGGCCCACCGGCACCGGACGATCCTCAACCGCCTGCCCTACCACCAGGACGGGACGGTCGAGCCGGACTGTGCCCCGGTCTGGAACGGCAAGACGCTCGACTGGACCGACTGGGACCGGCGGTTCGGCCCGCTCCTGGACGGCTCGACCTTCGCCGACCTCCCGCGCCGGCGGGTCCCGGTCGACCGGTTCTACCTGCCGCTCCACGAGAACTGGCCGACGAAGATCGAGGGGAATTACAACGGCGATTACTGGGCCGACCGCGCGTTCACGCCGGCCTACCGGAAGGCGTTCGTCGAGGTCTCCCGCCAGTTCGCCGAGCACTTCCACGCCAAAGGCTGGAAGGACACGCTGTTCCAGGGGTTCCTGAACAACAAGGTGGACTTCAAGTCCCGGGGCTGGTCGCGAGGGTCGTCCCCCTGGCTCCTCGACGAGCCGGCGAACACCCAGGACTACTGGGCCCTCCGCTATTTCGGCCGGGCTTTCCACGAGGGGATCAACCGGGCGACCGGCCCGGCGAAGCTGGCCTTCCGGTGCGACATCTCCCGCCCCCAGTGGCAGCGCGACATCCTCGACGGCCTGCTCGACGACAACGTGGTCGGCGGGGCCTTCCGGCCCTATCGCCGGATCGTCCTCGACCGCAAGGAGGCCGAGGGGCAGGTCGTCATCGAGTACGGCAGCAGCAACGACATCGAGCAGCCGAACACCCAGCCGGTCGGCTGGTGCCTCGACTCGTGGTCGCTCGGCTCCGACGGCGTGCTCCCCTGGCAGACCATCGGCCGGGCCGAGTCGTGGGCCGAGGCCGACCAGCTCTCCCTCTTCTATCCCTCCCGCTCCGGTGGCGTGCCTTCGCCGTCGATCCGCCTGAAGGCCTACCGCCGGGGTCAGCAGGACGTGGAGTACCTGACCCTCCTCGGCCAGTTGACCGGCGAGCCCCGCTGGGCGCTCGGCCAGAGGGTCCGCGAGGAGCTGCACCTGGCCGGCGAGCGGAAGACGTCCGGCTCGGAGGACGCCGGCCAGGTCCAGTTCGCCCGGCTCCGCCCTCAAGACGAGTGGGCCCTCCGCGTCCGGCTGGGCGAGGCCCTCTCCGCCCGGCACCCCCCGCCGAAGGCCAAGCTCGTCGAATTCCGGACCCCTCGCCGAGACCCGTCCCGGCTCGCGCCCGGACTCGTCGACGACCGGCCGATGACCGCCCCCGGAGAGACCGAGCGATGACCCATCGGCCGAAGCTGATCCTCCTCCTCGCCCTTGCGCTGCCGGCCCGGGTGCTCGCCCAGGCTCCCGAGGCGCCCTCGAAGCATTACGAGGCGGCCATCGCCGCGGTCGACGCTTTCGTCGCCCGCGAGGTGGCCGAGAAGAAGCTCCCGGCGCTCTCGATCGCGCTCGTCGACGACCAGACGATCGTCTGGTCGAAGGGTTACGGGTTCGCCGACGCCGAGAAGAAGACCCCCGCCACGGCCGACACCGTCTATCGGGTCGGCTCGGTCTCCAAGCTGTTCACCGACATCGCCGTGATGCAGCTCGTCGAGCGGGGCAAAATCGACCTCGACGCGCCCGTGAAGAAGTACCTGCCCGACTTCGCCCCGAAGGGGGAGAAGGCCGGCTCGATCACGCTCCGGCAGATGATGGCCCACCGCTCGGGCCTGGTCCGCGAGCCGCCCGTCGGCAGCTATTTCGACCCGGACCCGCCCTCGCTCGAAGCGACGATCGCCAGCCTGAACGGGACGGGGCTCGTTTATGAGCCGGGCTCGCGCCTGAAGTACTCCAACGCCGCGATCTCGGCGGTCGGCCTGGCGCTGGAGAAGGTCGAAGGGCGGCCGTTCGCCCCGCAGGTGGCGGAGCGGGTGCTCGGGGTCCTGGGCATGACCCGGAGCGGCTTCGAGCCCACTCCCGAGCTGAAGCGGGATCTAGCGATCGGGACGATGTGGACCTACCACGGCCGCGAGTTCCCCGCGCCCTCGTTCGAGTTGGGCATCGGCCCGGCCGGCTGCATGTACTCGTCCGCGAACGACCTCGGCCGGTTCCTGTCGGCGATCTTCGCGGGCGGCAAGGGGCCGGTCGGGGCGATCCTCAAGCCGGCGAGCCTCGACGAGATGCTCCGGGTCCAGTTCCCCGCCCGGCCGGGCGAGACGCGGGGGTTCGGCCTGGGCTTCTCGCTCGGCGAGTTCCAGGGGCATCGGCGGGTCGGCCACGGCGGGGCAATCTACGGCTTCGCCACCGAGCTGGCCGCCTTGCCGGACGAGAAGCTCGGCGCGGTCGTGATCGCCTCCCGCGACTGCGCCAACGCCGTGACGACCCGGATCGCCGACGTCGCCCTCGGCCAGATGCTGGCCATTCGCGAGGGCAAGCCGCTCCCGCCCATCGAGTCGACGGCCCCCCTCGCCCCCGGCGTGGCGAAGAGTCGGGCCGGCCATTACCGCTCCCCGGACGGCTCGTTCGACCTGATCGAGTCGGCCGGACGGCTCTGGATGGAGCCCGGCTCGGGCGGAAACAGGGTCGAGCTGCGAGCCCTCGGCGACGAACTGATGGGGGATGACGCGCTCGCCTTCGGCCCCCGACTGTCCCCCGACGGTGACAAGCTCCGGCTCGTCGACAAGGTCTACGACCGAATCCCCTCGCCCGAGTCCCCGCCCGCGCCTCCGGCCGACTTCGCGGGGCTGATCGGCGAGTATGGATGGGACCACAACACGCTCTATATCCTGGAGAAGGAGGGCAAGCTCCACGCCCTGATCGAGTGGTTCTTCCTCTATCCGCTGGCCCTGAAGACGCCCGACGTCTACGAGTTCCCCGACACCGGCCTGTACCACGGCGAGAAGCTGATCTTCCGCCGCGACGCCGCCGGCAAGGCGACCGAGGTCGAGGCCGCGGGCGTGGTCTTCCGGCGCCGGCCGATCGACGGCGAGGACGGCCGGACCTTCCGGATAACGCCGACCCGCCCGGTCGAGGCGATCCGCCGCGAGATCGCCGACGCCCGGCCGCCGAAGGAGGCGGGCGAGTTCAGGGCGTCGGACCTGGTCGACCTGGCGGCGGTCGTGCCGGGGCTCAAGCTCGACATCCGGTACGCGACCCCGGACAACTTCCTGGGCGTGCCGCTCTACACCTCGGCCCGGGCCCTGATGCAGCGACCGGCCGCCGAGGCGCTGGCGAGGGTCCAGGCGAAGCTCGCCCCCCGGGGATACGGGCTCCTGATCCACGACGCCTACCGCCCCTGGCGGGTGACGAAGCTCTTCTGGGAGGCCACGCCCGCCGCCCAGCACCTGTTCGTCGCCGACCCGGCCAAGGGGTCGCGGCACAACCGGGGCTGCGCCGTGGACCTGACCCTTTGCGACCTCGCCACCGGCCGGCCGATCGAGATGGTCAGCGGCTACGACGAGTTCTCCGACCGGGCCTTCCCCCTCTACCCGGGCGGCTCCGCCCGCCAGCGATGGCACCGCGAGCTGCTCAGGACGGCGATGGAGTCCGAAGGCTTCACCGTCAACGAGGCCGAGTGGTGGCACTTCGACTTCGACGGCTGGAAGCATTACCCGATCGGCGACATCCCCTTCGAAGACCTCCCGGCGGGGCCGGCGGCAAGATGATAACAAGGAAACATCCGCAAATGAACTTTCGATCTTGTTGCTACCGATGCCTCTTCGCGCTCGCGGCTCTCGCGACCGCCGGCGCGGCCCCGAGGCCGAATGTCCTGGTCCTCTTCGCCGACGACCAGCGGGCCGACACCATCGCCGCCCTCGGCAACCCCCTCATCAGGACGCCGAACCTCGACCGGCTGGTCGGCGAGGGGACGGCGTTCACCCGGGCCTACTGCATGGGGTCGCACCACGGGGCGGTCTGCGTGCCCTCCCGCGCCATGCTCCTGACCGGCCGGACGCTCTTCCGCGTCAAGGACAGCCTGGAGGGCCTGCCCACCTGGCCCGAGGCGTTCGCGAAGGCGGGGTATACGACCTTCCTGACAGGCAAATGGCACAACCAGGCCGCCTCGGCCTTGCGGGTGTTCCAGCATGGCAGGTCGATCTTCCTCGGCGGGATGGGCGACCCGTACCGGTTGCCGCTCCAGGACATCACGCCGGATCATACGTTCACAAAGGCCCGGCCGAGCGGCGAGCACTCGGTCAGGCTGTTCGCCGACGCCGCCTCGGAGTTCATCCGCGATCAGCCGGCCGATCGGCCGTTCGTGTGCTACGTGGCGTTCAACCTGCCGCACGACCCTCGCGTCGCCCCGGAGTCGTTCCATCGGAGGTATGAGGCCGAAAAGCCGCCGATCCCGGCGAACTTCCTGCCCCAGCACCCCTTCGACAACGGGGCGCTGGCGCTCCGCGACGAGCAGCTCGCCCCCTGGCCCCGGACCCCGGATCTCGTCCGTCGGCACCTGGCCGACTACTACGCCTCGATCGAGTTCCTCGACGAGCAGGTCGGCCGCATCCTGGACGCCCTCCGGGCGAGCGGGCGGGCGGACAGGACCCTGATCGTCTACGCCGCCGACCACGGCCTGGCGATCGGCAGCCACGGGCTGTTCGGCAAGCAGAGCCTGTACGACCACTCGATGCGGGCGCCCCTGATCCTCGCCGGGCCGGGGGTCCCGAAGGGCCGGAAGTCGGACGCGATGTGCTACCTGCTCGACATCTTCCCGACCCTCGGCGAGCTGGCCGGCGTCGCCGGGCCGGAGGGGAGCGAGGGCGTGAGCCTCGTCCCGGCCCTGTCAGGCCGGCCGGTCCCGGGCCGCGAGACGATCTTCACCGCCTACGGCAACTCCCAGCGGGCCGTCCGGGACGACCGCTGGAAGCTGATCCTCTACCCGCAGATCAACAAGTCCCAGCTCTTCGACCTGTCCGCCGACCCGGCCGAGACCCGCGACCTCGCGGGCGACCGGCCCGGCGAGGTCGCCCGCCTGACCGGGCTGCTCGAAGCCTGGCAGGGGAAGCTCGGGGACAAGCAGCCGCTGACCATTCCGAACCCCAGGCCGGCCGAGTTCGACTTCTCGAAGGTCAAGCCGTCCGACCGCTGAGGTCAGAACTCCCGGAGCCGGCCGGCGATGGCCTTGAACTGGGCGAGTGGGTCGCCGATGGGGTCGGGCCAGATCGTCAGGAAGCCCCGGTAGTTGATCTCTTCGAGGGCGCCGAGGTACTCCTCCCAGTCGAGGGCCATCGGCGGGAAGCCGAAGCCCCGGGGGTTCGCCTGGCCGACCGGGCTCGACCCCCTCGTGGCGTCGTTGGCGTAGGCGTGGGCGACCCAGGCGCCCAGCTCCCGGGTCGCGGCGACCGGATCGATCCCCTGACGGAGCAGGCTCGACGGGTCGAGGCTCACGGCCAGGGCGGGCTCGCCGAGCGTGTCGAGGAACGACCCGAGCACGCCGCCGGGCTCGGTCCCCGTCTCGATCCCGAACCGGACCCCTCGGTGGTCGGCCCGCCGGCCCAGCTCGCGGAGCGCCGTGGTGAAGGCCGATCGGCGCTCGGCGTCGTCTTCGGGCGGGAGCCCGCCGACCCTGGCCAGGACGAGCCTCGTCCCGAGGTCATACGCCAGGGCGAAGGCCAGGTCGGCCCTGGCCAGGCGGCCCTCGATCTGGTCGAGCGAGTCGAACGGCCGGCGGGTGGGCAGGCCGAGGGCGATCAGGGACTGCTCGGTCGACCGGAGGGCCTGGCGGAGGTCCCGCCGGCCGGTCTCCGAGAGCCGCTCGGGCGCGAGGTCGCCCGAGGCGTCGATCACCACGCCCCGGGCCCCGGCCGAGGCCGCGCCCCGGATCTGCTCCTTGATCGGCCGGCCCGCGTCGAGCCGGAGCCCCAGGGGAGAACGAATCATCGGCTGGCCTGCCCTTCTCTGTGGACGGACGTTCGAAGGTTCCTGGCGGAGCGACGGAACCCCTCACCCCGGCCCTCTCCCACAAGGGGAGAGGGAGTCGGAATTGCCCCCTCTCCCCTTGTGGGAGAGGGCCGGGGTGAGGGGACGAACGATGCCCATCAACCCGTAACGACCCGATGACGGTTTGCGGGCACGAGGCCCCCTGTAGTATTGTACCCGAACGCCGCCCCGCCCGGTCCAGGGAGTCCCCCGCCCCGTGTTGCCCCCTCGTCCCGACGCGATCCATCGCCCGATCGACGTCCCCCCCGCCCTCCTGACCGAGCGGATCGGCTCGTGGTCCGGGCCGGCCTTGCTCGAAGGCGGCGCCGGCCTGGGCGAGGCCGGGCGCTGGAGCATCCTGGCGGCCCGCCCCCGGCGGGTGATCGAGTCGCCCGACGGCCTCGGCTTCCGCTGGCACGGCGGGAGCCTCGACCTCGAAAGCGAGGGCGACGCCCTCGACGGGCTCGCGACCATCGCCCGCCGCTATGGCCTGGCCGACCCGACGAAGTCCCCCGAGCCCGGATCGCCGCCGTTCCTGGGCGGCCTGATCGGGCACCTCGGCTACGACCTCGCCCCGAGGCTCGAACGCCTCCCGCGCCGGGCCCCGGCCGATTCCCGGCTCCCGGGCCTCCGGTTCGGCCTCTATGACACGTTCGTCCTGGTCGACCATCTCCGGGACTCCGGCGAACTCTGGGCCGTCGACCTCCTCGGCGACGGCCCCGACGCCCTCCGCGAGCGCTGGGATCGCTGGCGGGCCGACCTCGACGACCCGGCCCCGCCTCGCGCCGGCTCGGCCCTGTCGAGCCCCCGACCCGACCGCTCGCGGGACGACTACCTCGCCGCCGTCCGCAAGGTGCTCGGCTACATCGAGGCCGGCGACATCTACCAGGCCAACCTCTCGCACCGGTTCGTCGCGACCGGCCGGGTCGACCCGCTCGACCTCTACCTCAGGCTCAGATCGAGCAGCCCGGCCCCCTTCGCGAGCTTCCTCGCCTGGGACGACCTGGCGATCGTCGGCGCCAGCCCCGAGCTGTTCTACGACTGCCGGGGCGACCGGATCGCGACCCGCCCCATCAAGGGGACCCGCCCCCGGTCGACCGACCCGGCCGAGGACGCCCGGCTCGCCGCCGAGCTGTCGGGCAGCCCCAAGGACCGGGCCGAGCTGACCATGATCGTCGACCTCGAGCGCAACGACCTCGGCCGGGTCTGCGAGTTCGGGACCGTCCGCGTGACCGAGCCCGGGGCCGTCGAGAGCTTCGAGCAGGTCCACCACCTGGTCGCCACCATCGAGGGCCGCCTGACGCCGGGAGTCGGGCCGATGGATGTCGTCAGGGCGGTCTTCCCCGGCGGCTCGATCACCGGGGCCCCGAAGATCCGGGCGATGGAGGTCATCGACGAGTTGGAGACCAACCGCCGGAGCGTCTACACCGGGGCGGTCGGCTACCTCAGCCTGGGCGGCCAGTCGGCCTTCAACATCGCGATCCGGACGATGCTCGTCGAGGGAAACCGCGTCAGCTACCAGGTCGGCGGCGGGATCGTCGCCGACTCCGACCCCGAGCTGGAATACGCCGAGACCCTCCACAAGGCCAGGGGCATGAGCCGGGTCCTGGACGAATGCCGAGGCAAGCCATGATCTGGGTCGACGGCAAGATCCTCCCCGACGACGGCCTGGCCATCAACGCCGCCGACCGGACCTTCGAGCACGGCCTCGGCCTCTTCGAGACCCTCCGGACCTGGGGCGGCCGGCCGGCCCTGCTCGACCGGCACAGGGCCCGGATGCTCAGGTCGGCCGAGGAGCTGAGGCTGCCGATCGACCCGGCGAGCTTGCCCGACGCCGAGGCCGTCCGGGCGTTCCTCGAAGCCGAAGGGGCCGGGGAAGACCGGTTACTCCGGATCACGGCGAGCGGGGGGACGGAATCGGGGAAATCGATCGTCTGGATGCGTTCGGCACCCCTGCCCGGCCCGCTGGGCGGCGAGGCCGGGGCGAGCGTGCTCGTGGACGCCTGGAAAGTCGCCCTGGACGACCCGATGGCCCGCCACAAGTCGCTGAATTACTGGCCGAGGCGGCTCGCCTACGAGGAGGCCCGGCGTCAGGGCTGCGACGAGACCCTGAGCCGGCCGACGGATGGCCGAGCCGGGGGCGGTTATTTCGAAGGGAGCCGGACGAACCTGTTCACCATCCGGGGCGGCGGTTCCGGGCTGGTCGGGAAGTCCCCCGCGATCCTCAACACGACCTCGCCCCGCTCGCCGATCGTGCCCGGGATCATGCGCGGGGAGGTCCTGAAGGTCGCGGGGGATCTGGCCGAGGGGTCGGATCAAGAGATTCCTATCATCGATGACCTGGAAGATATCCTGCTCGACGAGGCCGACGAGGTCTTCCTGACGAACTCGGTCCGGGGGATCATCCCGGTCGCCCGCGCCGTCGACGCGAGGACGGGCAAGGAGCGCCATCGTTGGCCCTCGCCGGGGCCGTGGACGCAGCGGCTGCAAGACCTGCTCGCCGAGCGGCTCCGGCCCGATCGAGGAGAGACCCCATGACCACCGTCGCCGACCTGCTCGCCTGGCTCGAAGGCTTCGCCCCCAGCCGGCTGGCCGAATCCTGGGACAACGTCGGGCTCCTGTTCGGCGACCCGACCTCGGAAATCTCCCGGGTGATGACCTGCCTGACCGTCTCGCCCCGGTCGGCGTCCGAGGCGATCGCCGAGGGGGCCGGGGCGATCGTCAGCCATCACCCGGTCCTGTTCAAGCCGATCAAATCCCTTCGGGCCGACCGGCCGGAGTCGGGATTCCTCTGGCACCTGGCCCGGGCGGGCGTGGCGATCCTGAGCCCGCACACCGCCTTCGACAACACGACCGGCGGGATCAACGACGGCCTGGCCGCGAGGCTCGGGCTGGTCGAGATCGGGCCGCTCCGCCCGGCCGCTCCGTCGCCCCGGCACAAGGTCGTGGTCTTCGCGCCGAGGGCCGACCGAGAGGCGGTTCTGGCGGCGGCGTTCGGGGCGGGCGCGGGGCGGATCGGGGCCTACGAGGAATGCTCGTTCGGCTCGGCCGGGTTCGGGACGTTCTTCGGGACCGAGGGCTCGAACCCCTCGATCGGCGAGGCCGGCCGGCGCGAGGTCGTCCGCGAGTGGCGGCTGGAGCTGGCCTGCCCCGGCGACCGCCTCGGCGCCGTCCTGGCCGCGATCCGCTCGGCCCATTCCTACGAGGAGCCGGCGATCGACGTCTATCCGATCGCGTCGGAGGTCCCTTCCGGGCCGGGCTCGGGGAGGATCGGCCGGCTCGACCCCGCCGAGCCGCTGGGGGCGTTCGCGGCGAGGGTCGCCCGGCTTTTGGACGCCCCGGGAACCCAGTTCGTCGGCGATCCCGGCCGATCGGTCGGACGGGTGGCGATCTGCTGCGGCGCCGGGGATGACTTCCTGCCCGACGCGGCCAGGCTGGGCGCGGACGTCCTGCTGACCGGCGAGGCGCGGTTCCACCGGGCCATCGAGGCCGATGCCCTGGGGATCGGCCTGGTCGTCGCCGGCCACCACGCCACCGAGAGGCCCGGCGTCGAGTACCTCGCCGGGCGGATCAGCGGGGCCTTCCCCGGCCTCACCGCCTGGCCCAGTCGAGCCGAGGTCGACCCCCTCCGGCCGGCGATTGGCAGGTGAAAGATTACAGCGGTCAGCGGTCAGCGGTCAGCGGTCAGCGGTCAGCGGTCAGCGGTCAG
>JAJYDH010000136.1 GCA_021777685.1 Planctomycetota bacterium
CGTTCGAGGGCTTGACGTTCTCGTGGATCGTCATCGTCAGGGCGCGGGCGTGGTCCGAGATCCGGCGGATCTTGATCCCTTCCGGGCTCGCCGGGTGGTAGGGGAGGCCCAGGTGCCCGGCCGAGGCGGCGACCAGCGGCCTGAAGATGTCGATCTCGAAGTTCGTCGGGACCTTCTGCATCACGGCGGCGAGCCGTTCCAGGCCCATGCCGGTGTCGATGTTCTTGGCGGGCAGGGGTTCGAGCTGGCCGGGGCCGACGCGGTTGAACTGGGTGAAGACCAGGTTCCAGATCTCGACCTCTTCGATCCCGTCGCCGTGATAAAAGATCTCGGAGCACGGGCCGCAGACGCCGTCGGGGCCGTGCGTGGGGGCGCCGGCGGGCCAGAAGTTGTCGTCCTCGCCCATCCGGGTGATCCGGTCGGGGGCCAGGCCGATCTCCCTGTTCCAGATCCCGAAGGCCTCGTCGTCGTCGAGGTAGACGGTCACGGTCAGGCGGTCGGCGGGGATCTTGAGCGTCTTCGTCAGGAACTCCCAGGCCCAGTGGATCGCCTCGCGCTTGAAGTAGTCGCCGAAGCTGAAGTTGCCGAGCATCTCGAAGAACGTCATGTGGCGGGGTGTCTTGCCGACGTTCTCGATGTCGCCGGTGCGGATGCACTTCTGGCAGGTCGTGGCCTTCTTGAAGTTCGGGTCGCCCAGGCCCATGAACTCGCGCTTGAACTGGTTCATCCCGGCGGGGGTGAACAGCACCGTGGCGTCGTTGGGGACGAGCACGTCGCTGGGTCGACGGACGCAACCCTTGGAGACGAAGAAGTCGAGGAAGGCTTCGCGGATGTCGTCGGTGGTCATGGGCTGGCCATCAGGGTCGTCGGAGGGGCGTCACGTTCGAGGGTCGGCACCGCGCCGGGAGGGGCTTCGAATCCCGAAGGATACGATAACCGAAAGCCGGGGCGCATCCCACCCCGAGGCCGATCGACCCCGGTTCCGGGGCGTTGCCGAGGATGATCGAGTCGTGACGGCTCCGGATCAGGGGGACGGCGGCGACGGCGGCGGGGCCGGATCGGGACGCGCCGGCTCGGGTTTGATCGCGGGCAGGACGATGCCGGGATGGGCGGCCGACGCCTCGACCAGCATCTGCTCGGCCTCGATCAGCAGATACTTCACCTTCAGGGCGTCCTCCAATCGCCCCTGTCCGGTGCGGGCATAGTCGGCCGCGAGCTTCGCCAGGGACCTTGTGCGTTCCACGTGCTCGCGGATCGCTCCCAGCTTCTCGACGGGGGGTGGACCGAGCCGGAGTTGGTCTTCCATCCAGCGTCGAGACCACGAAGCAATCTCGTCGAAGGGGGCGGATTGGTGGGTTTCGGCCAGTCTGACCATCTGCTGCTGGTAGATCTCGCGGGACGTCTTGATCCGCTCTTCGATGAGGGCCTTGACGGCCGGATCGGTCGGTCCGGCCCGTTTGGGGACGGGGCCGGGCGGCTTCCCGTCATCCGGGAGGGCGCCTCGACCCGAATTCTGGCCGAGCAACACCAGGCCGGCCGCGAGGAAGCCGGAGGTGGCCAGGGCCAGGCCGCTCATCTTGGCGACCGACATCGCAAGCTCCTTGGCGAAAGGATGGTCGATCCGACCCGATCGCACCCGCGTCGGATCGAATCATCGAACCGTCACGACCTGTTCTCCCTCGGTGGCCAGAGTCACGGGGCCGGTCAGGCCCTTGACGACGTTGACGAAGTCCCCGGGGGTCTTCACGGGATGGCCGTCGACCTTGATGATGCACTGGCCGACCTTGATCCCGGCGTCGTCGGCGGCGGAGCCGGGCACGACCTCGGTGACGAGCACGCCACCCTGCGCCATGGCCTTGAGGACCGCCGGCCCGTAGCTGACCCGGGGGTCGGTGCTGAGGAAGTCGACGCGGAGCCCCCGCCAGGGGGCCGGGCGGCTGGTGGCGATCACCTCGCCGGTGATCCGGAGCTTGGACAGGACGACGGTCTTCTCCAACTCCTCGCCGTCGCGGCGGAGCCGGACCCGGATCGGCAGGCCGGGGCTGAAGGCGTTGACGGCCATGACCAGCGAGTCCGAGTCGACGACGGGGATCTCGCCGATCGAGACGACCTCATCGCCGGGCATCATCCCCCCCTCGCCGGCCGGGGTCCCCGGCTGGACGGTGCCGACGCGGTTCGAGCCGTCGTCGGAGAGGCCGATCCCGAGGAAGCCGTACTCGACCTCGCGGCCCTGCCGGAGGGCCTCGATCGCCCGGCGGGCCAGGCTGTCCATCGGCAGGGCGTAGCCGGCCTGGGCGTCGAAACCGCCGGCGTTGGCCGCGTTGGTCGTCAGGCCGATCAGCTCTCCCTTGAGGTTCACCACCGCGCCGCCGCTCATCCCCAGGTTGAGCTTGGCGTCGAGCTGGAGGAGCGTCGGGTAATGGCGGAGCTGCCGCTTGTTCTGCTCGTACCGGAGGTGCGCGGCGTCGAGCCGGCGGGCGACGTTGGCCAGGATGCCCCAGCTCGCCGACGCCTTGCCGTCCCGCCCGGCGTTGAAGGGATTCCCGAGGGCGAGCAGGAACATCCCCTTGCGGAGCTTCGTCCCGTCGCCCAGCGGGAGCGGGCGGAGCGCGGGGCTCCTCTGGCCGGGGACCTCGCGGGGGACGATGACGGCCAGGTCGCTCCGGGAGTCGGCCGCCAGGACCTCGGCGTCGAACTCCTTGACGCCGGGCGCCCGGACGACCAGCCGGCTCGCCCCCTTGACGACGCTGAATGTCGTGAGGATCTCCCCCTTCTCGCCGATGACGACGCCCGAGCCGTAGTCCGAGGCGACGTATTCGACGTTATCCAGATCCTCGAAACCCCCTCGGAACACGCCGAAGCCGATCGGGGCGTCCTGGATCGCCGGGGGGGCCGGGGTCCGGCCGCGAATGGCGGTCGTCTCCTCGGTCTTGCCGTCCTTCTCGCGGGCGATCGCCACCACCGACGGCTCGGCCCGGGCGATCGCGTCGACCAGGGCCGACTCCAGGGCCGAGACGACGTCCATCGGGGCGGTCGGCTGCTGCTGGGGGGGCGTCGGCGTCGGAGGGTCGGCCAGGGCCAGGAGGGCGAGAACCACGGGGGCCAGGTGAGGCATCGGCGGTCACTCCGGGGGCGAACCTCGACGTCCTCCGGGATCTTCGCCCCGGACGACTCTTCTTCCGCCCTCCATCTTTCCCGTTCCCGATGCCCGGAGCAACCGCAAAGGACGCCGAACCGGACTCGGACTTGTGAACTTGTAGGGTGGCGCCGAGCCTCGGGCGAGGCCCACCACGCCGGGCCGGTGGGCCTCGCCCGAGGCTCGGCGCCATCCTACAATCCGGCTCAGTCCTCGACCTCGCCGTCGTCATTGGCGACGGGGGCGGCGTGGTGGCTGCTGACCCGGGTGGACATGACCCGGTCGGTGATCTCCTGGGCCAGCGCGGGGTTGTCGCGGAGGTATTGCTTGGCGTTCTCGCGGCCCTGGCCGAGGCGGAGGTCTCCGTAGTTGAACCAGGAGCCGGACTTCTCGATGAACTTGTCGGCCAGGGCCAGGTCCATCAGGTCGCCCTCGCGGGAGATCCCGTTGGTGTACATCATGTCGAACTCGCAGACGCGGAACGGCGGGGCGACCTTGTTCTTGACGATCTTGACCTTCACCCGCGAGCCGACGACCTCCTCGCCCTCCTTCACCGGCCCGATCCGCCGGACGTCGATCCGGCACGAGCTGTAGAACTTCAGGGCCCGGCCGCCCGGCGTGGTCTCGGGGCTGCCGAACATCACGCCGATCTTCTCGCGGATCTGGTTGATGAAGATCAGGACGCACTGCGACTTCGAGACACGGCCGGTCAGCTTCCGGAGCGCCTGGCTCATCAAGCGGGCCTGGAGGCCGACGTGGCTGTCGCCGATCTCCCCCTCGATCTCCGCCCTCGGCACCAGCGCGGCGACCGAGTCGACCACGATGATGTCGACGGCGTTGGAGTGGACCAGCATCTCGGCGATCTGGAGGGCCTCCTCGGCGCTCGACGGCTGGCTGACCAGCAGCGACTCGATGTCCACGCCCAGCCGCTTGCACCACGACGGGTCGAGCGCGTGCTCGGCGTCGATGAACGCGGCCACCCCGCCCTTCTGCTGGGCGTTGGCCACCGCATGCAGCGCGATGGTCGTCTTGCCGCTCGACTCCGGCCCGAACAGCTCGATGATCCGCCCCTTCGGTAGCCCGTGGCCGCCCAGCGCCAGGTCGAGCGAGATCGCCCCGGTCGAGACGCCCTCGACTTCCAGGCTCGACCCCTCGCCCAGCTTCATGATCGCCCCGGAGCCGAACGCCTTCTCGATCGAGCTGATCGCGTGGTTCAGGGCACGCTCGTCGGCCGTCAACGTCGGCGAGGCCTTCCCGTTACTCTCGACCGCCTGCTTCTTGGCCACGGCGCGCTCCTCTCGTCAGAGAGCTGCTGAATTTGTCTGTACGCAAGGACACTAATCTATCAGGGATTTCGGAGACAAGTCAAGGCGTCGAAC
This sequence comes from Planctomycetota bacterium, assembly GCA_021777685.1. GTDB lineage: Bacteria > Planctomycetota > Planctomycetia > Isosphaerales > Isosphaeraceae > Tundrisphaera. The sequence continues at coordinate 4,516 of JAJYDH010000136.1, forward strand.
CGGGTTTTTCGCCGCGCAGGGGAGCCCTGGACATCGCCATGTAGGCCGGGCCTTCCGGGGTGAGGGTCGAGGAGAACGTGACGACCTGGGAGACGGTGAAGTTGCCGGCCGACCAGGTCCGGTAGTGGGCCACGAGCTTCGTGATGTCGACCTCGTCCCCCTTCTTCGGCTTGAGCCGGCCGAGCGTCAGGTGGGGCGAGAACCGCTCGTCATCGGGCGGATAGCCGGCCTCGCCGACGGCACGGACGACCGACTGCTGGAGGTCCGCCAGGACGTCGAGCCCCGGCCCGGTCACTCCGACCCAGGCGACCCGGGGACGGGCCGGGTCGGGGAAGGCGCCGAGCGACTGGAGGTTGACGGTGAAGGGTTTGAAGCCCTTCGAAGCCTCGGCGACGGCCCGGCAGACGACGTTGAGGTCGGTGTCGGGGATGTCGCCGAGGAAGGCGAGGGTGACGTGGAACATCTCCGGCGTCACCCACCGGGCGTTAGGCATCTCGGGCGCGATCAGCCCCTGGAGGCGCCCCAGGCGGGTGCGCTGGACGTCGGGGATCGTGAAGGCGACGAAGATGCGACTGGTGCTGGCCATCGGAGGTTCACGCCCGGGCGGATGCCCCGTCGAGCAGCGATTCGACCTCGTCGGACTTGCCGAAGTTGGACCGGTAGCGCTCGACGAACTCGGTGAGGGTGTAGTAATGATGCTGCGTCCCGGTGTGCTCGATGGCGTAGACGGCCGTGAGGGCTCCGAGGCGGCCGGTGACGGGCCAGGAGAAGCCGTGGGCCATCCCCTTGACGAGGCCCGCCCGGTAGGCGTCGCCGGCGCCGGTGGGGTCGAGGACCGTGGTCGGGCTGGCGGGGGGGATCTCGTATTCCTGGCCTTCGACCGTGATGAGCGCGCCGGCCTCGCCCTTGGTGACGACGGTGATCGGCACCCGTCGGCGGAGCTGGTCCTCGGTGATCCCCAGCTTCTCGGCCATCATGCCGAACTCGTAGTCGTTGCCGGTGAGGACCTTGGCCCCCTTGAACCCGGCCTCCAGCTCGACGGCCGTCATCCGGGGGGCCTGCATTGAGGGGTCGTAGAGGTAGGGGACGCCCAGCGCGGTGCATTCCTCGGCGTGGCCGGCCATCGCCGCCGGGTCGTTGGGCGCGATCAGGACGAGGTCGTCCTTGCCGAGCCCGGCGCCCTTGAGCGAAATCGTCGAGGCGTGCTTCATCGCGCCCGGGTAAAATGCGGTGATCTGGTTGTGCTTCAGGTCGGTGTTGATGAAGCACGACGCGGTGAAGTCCTCCGGGATGACCTTGATCCCGCCGGTGACGACCCCCTTCTCGTCGAGCCAGGCCCGGTACTCGGCGAAGTCCTGGCCGACGGTGCCCACGACCTCGGGCCGCTCGCCGAGCAGGGCCAGGTTGTAGGCGATGTTGGGCGCGGTCCCCCCTCGGAGCCGCTTCATCGAGTCGACCAGGAACGACACGCTGAGGATGTGCATCTTCTCGGGCAGGATGTGGTCCTGGAAATGGCCCGGGAAGACCATGACGTAGTCGTAGGCGATCGAACCGGTGACGATGATGCGCATGGACGAGGTCTCTTAGGGCTGTCGGCTCGATTGCAAAATCCGGATCACGATATCCTAAATCTCGTCGAATTTATCGAGCTCTAGATCGCCGACAATCGTGGAGATGAGGGATGAATGGGCGGTGGAGAGCTTGGCGGGCCTCGCGTAGCTCGTCACTCTCAACGCTCCCGAGTGGAAGTCGTCGATCGTGATCTCGACGGCCGCGGGGTCGGAAAATGAGTTGCTCGTGATCTGGCGGAGGACCCAGTCTCCACGGCCGGCATCCGCGAGGACGACGGCCGGACGCAGCTTGGATTGAGACAGATCCGAGAAGGGAAACCGCACGAGGACTACGGAGCCTGTTGAAGGTAGGCCCACGCCGCATCCTCCTTGGGACGATTCCAGTCGGACAGGGCCGGTTCGCTCAGGATAGCCGTCTCGGCGCCGTGAGGTCCACCTTCGTCCTCGATGATCGTGACCAGGGCACGATGAGTCGCGCCGAGTTGGATCGGTTCGAGGAGCCGGACGACCCCCTTCTCGTCGATCAATGCTTCCACGGTCCGGAACATCGGGAATCCCCCCGGAGGCGAGTGCGGCTGACAGTTTAAGGAAATCTCCGGTTCAGCGTAAGGGGGCCGATCGGGCGAAGGGCCATCATCCGATCCCCAGCCGGGCCAGGAGGTCCCGGATCAGGTTCAGCGGGAAGCCGGGCGAGGTCGAATGTTGGAGGACGGCGGGCTCTCCGGGTTGACCAGATACGACGACGTATCGCTCGGTCGCCGAGAAGTCGATCGAGCCGACGCGGCCGATCTGGCTTCGCCAGCCCGCGTCGGCGGTCGCGAACCGGATCGTCAGCGGGTAGGTGCCGAAATGCTCCCCCTTGAGCGTGAAGTCGGGGCGGATGACGCGGGTAATCGACCCTCCGGGCTTCAGCTCGGCTGATTCGATCCCTCCCCCGGGGTAGATCACCTTGATCCGCGAGATCGGCTCGTCCGAGCGATTCTCCAGGACGAGCGTGATCGCCCGGAACCGGTAGGCGATCACTTCGAGGGCCGGGAACAGGGCGGCGACGATCCCCAGGAAGATGAGCCGCCGATTCCGCCGCTTCCGGAGGGCTTCGGGGGTCATCTTCGGCCTGGACTTGGCCTCGGCGGTCGCCTCGGCCTTGGCCCGGTCCTTGTAACGCTCTCGGGGCTTCCTGGGCATGGTGGTCAGGTCCCGGACCCGAGCATGGCGATCGTCGAGGCGATCCGGGCCCGGCACGACTCCCGGCCGAGGATCACCAGGCAATCATACAGCCCCGGGCCAACCCCCTGCCCCGTCGTCGCCACCCGGAGTGGGTTCACGACCTGCCCCATCGGGTGGCCGTGCGACTCGGCGTAGGCGTGCACGGCCTTTTCCAGGGTCGCCAGGTCGTAGGGCTCGGTCGTCGCGAGCACCTCGTCCAGCTCGGCCAGCATCTTCGGCACCCCGTCCTTGCGGAGCCGCTTCTTGACCGCGTCCGGGTCGTGGGTCAGGGTCTCGGTGAAGAAATACCGGCCGAGCGTCAGGATGTCTGAGAAGACCTTGAGCCGGTCCCCCAGCGCCGCGACGACCGAGGCGACCCGCTTTCGGAACTCGGGCGTGACCGGGTCCGGGGCGAGCCCTTCGCGGGCCAGGTACGGCAGGACGCCGTCGACCTTCTGGTCCACGGTGAGCTTCTTCATCCACTCGCCCTGGATCCAGAAGAGTTTATCCGGGTCGTGGCTGGCGGGCGAGCTGTTGACCCGGTCGAGGCTGAACTTCTCGATCAGCTCGTCGCGGGTGAAGATCTCCTGGCTGGCGTCGAGGCTCCAGCCGAGCCTGGCCAGGTAGTTGAGCATCGCGTCGGGGAGATACCCCTTCTCGATGTACTGGTTCAGGAGGACGAAGATGCCGCGCCGGGCGTATTCCTCGGTCTTCCGCTTGGACATCTTGGTCTTGGAGCCGACCTCGGCCACGAACGGCACGTGGGCGAAGGCCGGCAGCTCGGCCCCCAGGGCTTCGAAGATCAGGAGTTGCGGGAACGTGTTCGAGAGGTGCTCCTCGGCGCGGATGACGTGGGTGATCTTCATCTCGACGTCGTCGACGACGCTGGCGAAGTTGTAGAGCGGCATCCCGTCGGGCCGGACGATGACGAAGTCGCCGATCTCGTCGGTCTTCTGCTCGACGTCCCCCTTGATGAGGTCGTGGACGACCATCGAACGGCCGAGCGGGACGCGGAAGCGGAGGCCGAACGGCCGGCCTTCGGCCTCGAATCGCGCGCGGTCGTCGTCGGAGATGGGCTTCTCGCGGAACCGGTAGGCGACCTTGTGCGACTTCTGGGCCTCGCGGTCGGCGTCGCGCTCCTGCTGGGTGCTGTAGTCGCGATAGACGTGGCCCGAGGCCACCAGGGCGTCGGCCGCCTTCTTGTAGAGGTCTGACCGCTCGGACTGGAAATAGGGGCCGAGAGGCCCGCCCTTGTCGGGCCCCTCGTCCCAGTCCATGCCCATCCACCGGAAGCCGTCGAGGATGCGCCCGAGGGCGTCGTCGACGTGCCGCTGCTGGTCGGTGTCGTCGATCCGGAGGATGAACTGGCCGCCGAAATGCCGGGCCAGGAGCCAGTTGAAGAGGGCCGTCCGGACGCCTCCGATGTGGAGGAAGCCGGTCGGGCTGGGGGCGAATCGGGTGCGGACGCTCATGATGACCGGGGCCGGGGCGGTGATCGAAACCGCTTACCAACGAACGGATTAGGAACACGATAGGCGGATTCTCTCGGCCTGTCAACCGGGAGCGAGCCTCCTCAGTTGGGTAGACCCGAGGAATTCGCGGAGGTGGCGAACGGCTCCTCGGACTTCGAGTAGCCGAGGTCGCGGAGGACTTCGAGGACCTCGCTCCAGGTGGGGAACATCCGTCCGCTGCTCTGCTTGTAATCCTGCATGGCTTGCATGAACTCGCGCTCGGCGTGCGAATAGTCGCGGTCGCAGGTGGTGGGGTCGACGAACCGTCGACGGCCGCTGGTGTTCCGGGCGGTGGCCGCCCTGAGGGCCTGGGCGGTGGCCCGGTGGTCGGTCCATTCCTGGCCCTCGCCCCCGGTCGGCTCGTCTTCGTGGCGGATCGTGGTGGGATTCATGGTGTGTTCACTCCTCGTGCGCGTGTCCCGCCCATTCATGGCCGGGGCTCCGCCCGCTCCTCGGCGAGTCTCATCCGAGGGGGAATGTAAGACACCAGGATCGAATCGACGTCGATTCCGGCGCAAAACCCGGGCCGCCGCGTTGATTTTTTCCAACGCGGCGGCCCAGACGTGCCGGATCAATCCCTTTCGCGACCTGCCGAGGCGGCCGAGGCCTCCAGCGGCCGGGACCCTCGGCGGGAATGGGGCTGGCTCCGGAACCCGGCGCAGCGTCGCTGGCGGATCGGCGCGGGCTGCCCCTCGGCGGGCGAGGACTTCTGGCCGAAGACGAACCACCGGGCCATCGAGAAGCTGATCCCGGTCGCCGCCACGATCCCCACCACGGCCGCCGCCAGCCGGTGTCGGCGGAAGAAGCCGATCGTGTTCGGCAGGAGCAGCCGGAGCGTCAGGCTCACGCCGATCCCCAGCAGGTTGCTCAGGACGTAGCGGAGGTACTGGCGGCCGATCGACCCCCGGCGGGCGTCGTTGAAGGTCAGGCGGCGGTTGAGCGAGAAGTTCCAGGTCAGGGCCGTGGCGATCGCCAGGACGGCGGCCACGGCCAGGTAGAGCGGCCCGCCGACCAGCGGGGCTTCCATGCCGGCCAGTGAGGTCCTCGCCAGGAGGGCCTGGAGCAGGGCGTAGAAGGTCAGGTCGACGATCATCCCCGAGGCGCCGACGACGCAGAACTGGATCAGCCGCGAGGCGTTGCCGAACCGATCGTCGGCCAGGCGCTTGAGCTGGCGGAGGTCGGCCAGAGGGGTCGGGTGCATCGGGCTGGCCTTGACGGGCGCGACCGGCACGTCGGCCCTCCTCCCGGCGACCCGGGCGAGCAGCTCCAGGGTGAACCGGGAGCCCACCGGCGCGAACGAGTCGTCGGCCTCGATGGCCCCGGCGCGGGTGAGTCCGACCAGGCCCGAGGCCGGGTCGGTCGTGCCCAGGGCGCGGCGGGCCAGGGCCCCCGTCAGGCGTCTCGGGCGGCTGGCCACGACCAGCTCCGCCTCGCCCGAGGCCAGGCGAGAGACGACGGCGAAGACGTCCTCGGGGGCATAGGCCATGCCCAGGTCGAGCAGGACGAGGAAATGGCCGCGTGCGGTCCGGAGCCCGTCGATGGCCGCCTCGGCCAGCCCGGGCGATCCCGCGACGATCGACCGGCACCAGGGCTCGTCGACATCGGGAGACGGCGCGGACGAGGGGTCGTCCACCGCCAGGACCTCGACGGAATAACCCTGCTCTTCCAGGCCAGCCCGGCAGGCGGCCAGGCGTTCGGACGGCCAGGAGATCCCGGGCGCCCTGAGGACGATCAAGCTGACTCGGGCCATGTGCGGCGAGGCTCCCACTAATGTCAACCGATGCGCCGGTCCTCGGAAGCTCGGAATCCGGTGGACGTCAAGAAGGGTCGGCGAATCGGCAATTCCCGCGAGCCTCTCTGCGACCTGACTCTCCCGGCAAGTTGTAGCTCAGTTGGTGCGGATCGGGCGGGCGAATCGTGGTGTGCGTGGTCCCGCGTTGATTCCGGACCTCGTCAGGCGACGGGCCCGATCGGGACGCGAAGCTCGGGCTCAGTCTAGGCCAAGTCGGCGATCTCGTCAAACTCAGTTCGAGGCGGGTACACCCACGTCGCGTCCGGGTATCAGATCGGCGGCCGGGCCGCCCGGTCGGGAGCCAATCCGGTGAGATCCCGGGTCGGTCCTGACGGTCGGTCAGGCCGGGCGGCCCACGTCCTCGGAGCGGGGGTAGATCTTGTGGCGGGGGGCGTTCCTGAGGATCTGCGAGCGGCCCCAGGCCGTCACCTCGCGGAAGGCGTCGGAGCGGATGAAGCTATAGAAGGCGTCCGCGTCGTCCCATTCGCTGATGATCGCGTACGAGTCGGGATCGTCAACCCGCTGGTACAGGAAGCTGGATTTATGACCCTCCCCGGCGCGGAGGGCCTCGATCACCGCCTCGAACTTATCCTGGAACGTCGGCCCCTGGCCGGGGATGACGTCGTAATACATGCCCACCGTCACCATCGACTGTGCCCTCCGGGACGTGGAATCAGGTTGCGTCGACGCCTCGCTCGATCCAGCCGCCGCCGAGGAGCAACTCGCCATCATAGACGGCTACGACCTGCCCCGGCGTCACCGCGGCCTGCGGCTCGTCGAAGATCACGCGGGCGTGGCCATCCCCGAGCGGCTCGAAGACCGCCGGGACGGCCTTGTGCCGGGCGCGGATCTGGGCCAGGCAGCGGGTCGGGCGCTCGGGCGGGTCGACGTGCCACTGGAACTTCGACGCCTCCAGCCCCGCCCGGTCCAGCGACGACCGGCGGCCGACCGTCACGGTCCGGGTCGCCGGCTCGATCTGGACGACGTATCGGGGCTCCCCCACGGCGATACCTAGCCCTCGCCGCTGGCCGATCGTGAACCCCTCGATCCCGCCGTGCTCGCCCAGCTTCGAGCCGTCCTCGTCGACGATCGCCCCGGCGGTCTCCAGCCCGGGGCGGCGGTCCCGGACGAAGCTCAGGTAATCGTCGTCGGGGACGAAGCAGATTTCCTGGCTGTCCGGCTTGTCGTGGACGGGCAGGTCGAGGTCCCGGGCGATCGAGCGGATCTCGGCCTTCGAGTATCCCCCGACGGGGAGCAGGACGTTCGGGAGCAGCTCGCGGCGGAGGCCGAAGAGGACGTAAGACTGGTCCTTGGACGGGTCCTCACCCCGGGCGACCCGGGGCCGTCCCTCGGGCCCTTCGACGATCCTCGCGTAATGGCCGGTCGCCACGAAGTCGGCCCCGACCTGCTTGCCGTAGGCCCAGAGCTTGCCGAACTTGAGCCAGATGTTGCAGAGGACGCACGGGTTGGGGGTCCGGCCGGCGGCGTACTCGTCGGCGAACTGGTCCATGATCCGGGCGAAATCGCGCTCGAAGTCGAGGGCGTAGAACGGGATGTCGAGCCGGTCGGCCACGTTCCGGGCGTCGACGGCGTCGGTTGCCGAGCAACACGTCTTCGCCCGGCGTTCGAGGTCGTCGCCGTGGGCGCCGGTGCGCATGAACAGGCCGATGACCTCGTGCCCCTGCTCCCTGAGCAGGTGTGCGGCCACCGAGCTGTCCACCCCACCGCTCATCGCCAGGACCACTCTACCCGCCATCGTTTCGCCCGCCTTCTCGCCGGTCCGGGACCGGATACAAATGTCCCATCAACCAGAATAGACGAGACGGGGTCGGATCGGCAAGGCGGGTTGACGAGCCCGTGGCACCCGATCGAGGGTCAACTCGATCGGCTTCGCGTCGCCCGGCTCGCGGGACCGGGTCGGGCCTTCCAAACGAACCCGTCGAGCGCAAGTTGTTCGGGTGTTTTGGTTTGTGTTGAGTGTGGGGGAGGAGGATTGTCGCGATGAGCGGCGTTCCCACACGAAGCCATCGCTCGACCGGCCCTCGAAAAGACGAACCAGGTCCGGCGATGGTCCAGAAAACGCGAACCCAACTGACGCTTCCGAGGCCGCCGGAAACTCGAAGCCAACGCGATCGTGCCCCGCACTCCGATCCGAAGTCAAGGCGGTGGCGTCGGAGCGCTCGGCCGAAAATGCCCGCGTCCGATGATTGATTATCGCGGCCAGGCTCGCCCGATTAACCGTGTTTCTTGAAGAATCTTTCTCGGCCCGATCGGAGAGGACGGG
>JAJYDH010000137.1 GCA_021777685.1 Planctomycetota bacterium
GCCGCACATCTTCGGGCGGTTCTACCCGCACCTCTGGATGCACAACGGGATCGTCGACGAGGTCTCGATCGACATCGCGGGCATCCTCCCCGAGCAGGCCGACCGGCTCTTCGACGCGGCCCCGGCGCTCCGTAAGATCGAGTTCCGCGACATGCGGGGGATCTCCACCCCGCACGGGACGGAGTTCATCGACTATGCCCCGGACATCGTCGGCGTCGCATCGCTGCCGCACATGCAACAGGTCACGGCGCTGGACCTCTCCTCGCTCCACGGGCTCCGGCTCGACGCGATCCACGCCCTCGCGACCTCGCCCTACCTCGCGAACCTGGCCGAGCTGGAGCTGGGCTTCAACGAAAAGCTCGGGCCGGAGGCCGCGCGGCTCCTGGCCGGGTCGAGGACGCTGACCGGGCTGACCACGCTCAAGCTCAACGGCTGCGGCCTGGGGCCGGGGGGGACGAAGGCCCTGGCCGGTTCGGCCGGGCTCGCCGGGCTGGAACGGCTCTCGCTCCGGAGGAACGCCATCGGCGTCGAGGGGATGCGGGTGCTGGCGAGTTCTCCCCACCTCAGGCACCTCCGGGAGCTGGAGCTGGGCGAGAACGACCTGGGGGCCGAGGGGGCGCGGGTGTTCGCGACCTCGCCCAACTTCGCCGGGCTGACGCTGCTCGACCTCTCGGAGAACGCGATCGGCCGGGAAGGGGCGGCGGCGCTGGCCGGTTCGCCGAACCTGGCCAACGTGAAGACGCTGAAGCTGTCGACCGACGAGATCGACTCGGAAGGGGCGCGGTCCCTGGCCGGTTCGCCGCACCTGGCCTCCGTGACGGTCTTCGAGCTGGACAGCAACGAGATCGGGCCCGAGGGGGCGGAGGCTCTGGCGGGCTCGGAGCACCTGACGAGGCTGACCGAGCTGAACCTCGCCTACAATCCGATCGGCGACGCGGGGGCGAGGGCGCTGGCGACGTCGAAGATCCTGGCCAGCGTGACGAACCTGAGACTGGACCGATGCGGGATCGGGCCGGACGGGATCGCGGCCCTGGCGGCCTCGCCGCACGTCGCCGGGCTGACGGTCCTGAGCGTCGGGGACAACGACCTCGGGCCGGCGGGGGCGAGGGCCCTGGCCTCGTCGCCCCACCTGACGAAGCTCGATCACCTGTTCGCCAGCGAAGCGAATTTCGGCGACGAGGGAGAAGACGCCCTCCGGTCGCGGTTCGGCGACGCGGCGTCGCTCTAGGCGAAGGGCGGAGGAATTTGCCATGTCCGTCGTCCTCTGCCCCCGATGCCGGGCCGAGAACCCTGCCGGGCGGTCGGGGCCGGGGCCGGTCCCTCGGTGCGTCCGATGCCGGCGGCCCCTCACGGCCTCGCCCTGGTCGCCGGCCATCCTCGGGCTCGCCGATGGCCACCGGGTCGCGGGCCTGGCGCCCCCCCAGCGGCTGATCTTCGCGCTCCTCGTGAGGACGTTGCAGGCCTACCGCTCGGACCGGTTCATGATCGTCTTCGGGTTCGTCATGATGCCGTTCTTCGCGGCGGTCGGGTTCCTCCTCGGCCTCCTGATGATGACCGGCGGGCACCTTGTCCTGGGGGCCGCGCGGGGTCTCGCCGAGGTCGAGCTGGGATATGCGCTCTACGCGGTCCCCCTCTTCGTCCTGGTCTTCGCCCGCTGGATCAAGTCTCAGGAGAAGGCCCGGGAGATCACGTTCCATCGCGAGGCGGGCAAGGTCGACGGCCTGGAGCTGGGCCGGCTCCACGAGATCTTCGAGACGTCGGAGCCGAGCACGCTGGGCCTCTTCCTTGGGATCTGCTTCGGGCTCCAGATGGGGCTGCTCTGGTTCTCGCCCGACCACGGCGGCCTGCCGATCGCGGGAGGGCCGCGAGAATGCGGGCTCCTGACGCTCGACAACGCCTGCCACGGGATCTTCCTCGACACGTTCGAGCTGTATAACTTCCACTGGGGCGAGAAGCCCGCGCACACCTACCGTTCCGCGACCGTGTTCTACGCCTTCCGGCTGGCGTTCGACGCCTTCACGCTGCTGGCCGTCTATGGTGGGTATCGCCGCTACCGCCTCCGGGGACTCTTTCGGGGCTTCCCCCACGACCCCCGGCGCCTCTCCGACCTCCTCGACTGGATGGAGACCCGCTGCGGGGACGAGCACGCCTGGCCCCGGCAATATTTCGACGAGTTCCTGTTCCTGATGCTCGCCAAGGACTACCTCCGGGGCAACCTGGCGACTGTCCGCCAGGTCAGCCGCCAGTTCCCCTGGCTCGCGATCTCCGACGAGGTCCGCGCGGCCTTCATCGGGCCGGATGGCGAGACGACCCTCCGGGGACGATGGGCCTCGAAGTCGTGAGGCGGGCCGTTCGACCGGGTTTGATTCGAATCCGCCCGGAAACCCGGTCAACGGCGCCCCCTCACGGGCGATCGTCATACCGGGGTTGGTGATCGGGCCGGCCGCGATCTCGACGAGCGGTCCGAACTCACCGCCGATCGCCCCGATCCCAGCGGTCCTGCCAGATCATCTGTTCGCCGAGATCCCATGTCGTCGATGACGCGACGAAGAGGGTTGTCGGCTGGGGATCGGATGGCCCGAGCTCGATCCGGCCGACCAGGGCGATCGCGTCGGCCTGCTTCTTGTGCGCCCGGGCCGGGCACCACGCCTGCGCCAGACGTCCTCCGTAGAAGTGGTGGGTGATCCGGAGCCAGTCCCGCCCCTCGAAGACGGCGAGCGTCGGCGGCTCCGAACCGAGGTAGCGGACCAGGCCGAGCATGTTCGAGCCGTCCTCCGCCTCGTCCGCCCCGGTCGCCCCCAGGACGACGGCCGCGGCGTACCGGCCGTCGGACACCCGGAGGGCCAGGCAGTCGCCCGGCCGGTAGACGGCGGGGATCGTCCGCCGCTTCTTGACGCCCTTCGGTCGACGAGGCCGGGCCTTCGGGACTTGCAGCTTCCCGAGGAACTTTTCCAGCACCTTTCGCCGTTTTTCGAGGTCCGGACCTTGCCAGAGCTTCTCGTCCACCTTCGACTCGACGATCTCGCGGACCCGGTCGATCATCTCGGGCCGAAGGACGCCGCATCGCCACTGGGCCTCGGCCAGGCCGAGCCAGAAGAGATGGCCGTCGGCGGGGTCGGCGAGGAACTCGGCGTTCTCCTCGACGAGGGCCGCCTCGATCGCCCCGGGGTCCTCGCCCCGGTCAAACCGCTCGACGAAGAAGTCGAAGATGTCGGCCGGCCCGTCGTCGTCGAGGATCTGGTATCCGGACGCGCCCATCCGAGGCCCCTCCGCCGATCAGTCGCGGCCGATCACGATCCGAAGTTCCGACCAGCGGAGCCCGCCGAACGCCGCGAGGGCCACGGTGTAGGCCATCGCCCCGCCGATCACCGACGCCAGGATGTGCCATCGGAGCAGGATCAGGCAGGCGGGGACCATCACCGCCGAGGCGGCCAGCGGGCGGGCCAGGTGGTGATGCCACGCGGGCTGCCGGCCCTCGCGGGCCAGGCGGCCATGGCCGGCGATCACCAGGCCCAGGGCGATGGCCACGATCGCGAACGACGCGCCCGACAGGCCGAACTGGGCGAGCATCAGCGCCACGAGCGGCCCCGACCCCAGGGCACCCGCCGCCAGCAGCCCGACGCCCGACGATTCGCGGTTCTGGGCGATCAGGGCCGTCTGGTAGAGGAACGCCAGCGTCAGCAAGGGGGCCCGCCAGATCCCCAGCGCCAGCAGGACGCTCGCGTCGGCGTAGGATTCCGGCAGGAGGAACCGGACCAGCGGCCCGGCAAGGAACGTGGCCCCGATCGCCAGGGGCACCAGGCCCAGCGTCAGGACCCGGACCAGCGCGTCGAGCGACCTCCGGCCCGAGGTCGGCGAGTCCCGCCACGACCGGGCCAGCGACGGGAACACCACCTGCTGGAAGATCATCCCGAACGTCAGGGCCGCCGTGACCATCCGGTGAGGCGCCCCGTACAGGCCGACCTGCTCCCAGGTGCAGAGCAGCCCGACGACCATGAGGTCGACCGAGCCCAGGACCGTCTGAGCCACCTGGATCATCAGGACCGGCCGGCACCGGCGGAGGAAGACCGCGAGGAACCGGCCGCTCAAAACCGGCCGGGGCAGCCCGTACTCGCGGGCGTAGCAGCCCCAGACCAGGGCGATCCCGCACGCCTCGCCGGCCGCGAGCCAGGCCGGGACCCAGGCGATCCGGGTCGAGTCGCCGACCCAGAACCAGACCCCCAGCGCGTAGACCGCCGTGCGGATGTAGAGCGAGATGGCCACCAGGCCCATCCGCTCCATCCCCCGATAGACGAAGTCGAGCCCCATCGCCGTCGTCAGGAGCATCAGCCCGTAGAGGGCGAGGAGCTTCCGGTCGGCCGGGTCGGAGAGCGTGGTCGCCCCGATGACCGCCAGCCCCAGGAACAGGACCACCGCCAGGGCGACCTTGATGAAGAACAGGTTGTTGACCAGCGGCCGGACCAGCCGGGGGTGGCGGGCCAGCTCGCGTGCGGCGATCACCTCGCAGCCGTTCCGGACCAGCAGGACCAGCCAGAAGACGACGTTGAAGGCGAACTCGATCCGCCCATACCCGGCCTTGCCCAGGCACTTGGCCAGCGAGAGCGTGACGAGGACCGAGGTTCCCCGGCAGGCGATCTCGGCGGCGCTGAGCGACAGGAAGTTGGAGGCGATCCGCCGGGGCGCCTGGACGCACGGCCGCCGGGGTCGGGCCTCGGCCTTTACGGTGGCCGGGGGCGGCACGGGGCGCGCTCGGACGGGCGGCCGGGTCGTGAAGGGCGTGGTTGCCATGCGCGGTCGGACTTCCCTGAGGTCGGGCGGCAGCGGTCTCTCGTCCGCCCGATCGTCCCGCCCTCGGCCCTCGGCCGGGCCATCATCCCCATCCTGAGGGCGACGGCGCCGCGTCGGGGCGATTCTCCGGCCGAGGGGCGAAGCCGACGCTTCCGGCCGGGAGGCCGACGTCGGGACGTCCCACGATCGATCGCCGCCAGGGTCCCCGCCCCTTCGATCGGGGGCGGAGGCTCGGCGGCGCGGGCGGATCGTAGTCGCGCGTCCGAAAGCTGTCAATGTCTAGGATCGGCCGGCCTCCCGGGCGGCTTGAGCCGAACCATCCGCCCGGCCCGATCAATTCAGCTCGGAGAGCCGGCGGACGCCCGAGGCGTCGACGACCGACGGGTCGAGCCAGCGGGTCTTGGGGTGGACCTTCGGGGCGAACCCCCGGACCGACTCGGGGCGGAACCGGAGGACGTGCTCCAGCTTCTCGGCGATCCGGCCCCCCCTGCCCGACCGGAGCTTGGCCAGGACCTGGGCGTCGTCGCCCAGCAGGTCGGCCTTCTTCAGGGCCCCGGTCCGGAACCCCTCGCGGAGGGCGTCGGCGAACTCGTTGTAGATGTACGCCTCGGTCGGGCTCGCCCACCAGTCGCGGTTCATCACGCCGAACCGCTCCGCCGCCTCGCGGGCCAGGCCGGCGTCGGTGAAGGCGATCGTCGTCCCGACGACGACCAGGCCCGCCAGGAACCGGGCGACCTGCTCGGGAGTCGTCACGCCGCAGGCCAGGCTATCGCGGAAGAAGTAGTCGAGGCGGTCGGCGCAGAGGCCGGGCAGCGGCTGCTCCAGGAGCGGATAGACCGAGTCGTCGTGGAACTCCTCGGGCTTGAATCCCATCTCGGCGAGGGCGCCGACGATGTCCGGCCGGTGGAGGAACTCGGGCTTGAGCCCCTCGTGGTGGTCCTGCTCCTCGGACGAGAAGACGAAGTCGACGGCGTGCGAGAACGCCGTGTGCGAGATGTCGTGCAGGAGCCCGGCGACCTGCTCGCGGCGGTCGGCCCCGAGCTTGCCGAGCAGGGTGTAGACCCCCAGGCTGTGCTCGAACCGGGTGACGGTCTTGAACGGGAACGCCAGCGCCGACGGCCCGGCCTGCCGGATGCCCCGGAGCCTCTGGAACGTCGGGCACGCGATCAGGGCCACCGCCCCGGGGTCGTCGACCTTGACCTCACCGTAAACCCGGTCGTCCCAACGCATCGCCGCCATCGCCGCTCGGCCCTCCCTCCCCGGTCTCCCCTCGGACATCGATCATCGGAGGACTCGCCCCCGATTGCAAGGGGTGATGGACCGCCCGGCCCGGAAGGAGGCTTAACCGCGACTTCGGGATCGGCACGGTTTCGCCCGGCCCTCGGTCCCGCTAAGATCGTTCGAGGTCGGCCATCTCGACCAGCCGTCTTTCCGAACTGCCGAACGAAATCGCCGACGCCCAGCGGGCGAGGGGGCCTTGTCGTGGATCGATCGTGGACGAAGCGAGTGCGGATGACCGGGCCCCTGGCGACGCTGGCGGCCCTGATCGCCGCCGGCTGCGGCGGGAACCAGGCCGACTCGGCGAAGAACGACACGCCGAAGGACAGGTCGGCGGGCTCGGGGCGGATCGTCTTCGTCACCAACGGCAACTCCGACTGGTGGTCGGCCGTCGAGAAGGGGACGAAGGACGCGGCCGGGAAGTTCGCCGCCGACGTCGAGATGAAGCGGAACGAGGGGTCGGTCGAGGGGCAGATCCGGCTCCTCGAGGAGGCCCTGAGCGGGTCCGACGTCAAGGGCGTGGCCGTCTCGGTCGTCGAGGCCGAGGCCCCTGGGATCGCCGACGCCCTCCGCAAGATCAAGGAGGCCGGCAAGTTCGTCATCACCGTCGACTCGGACATCACCACGGGCGCGGCCGACACCCGGCAGTTCTACATCGGGACGAACAACACGAAGGCCGGGGAGGTCGCCGGCAAGGCCGCCGCCGCGCTCCGCCCGCGGGGGGGGACCGTCGCCGTCTTCGTCGGCACCGCCTCGGCCGCCAACGCCCGCGACCGCCTCGAAGGCTTCTACACCGGCGCCGGGCCGAAGTTCGTCAAGCCGCCCATCGAGATCTTCGAGGACGCCGCCAACACCAACCGCGCCCAGCAGAACGTCGAGATCGCCATCACCAAGCACCCCGACGCCGGCGTGATGCTCGGCCTCTACTCGTACAACGGCCCGCGGATCGCCGACGAGGTCGCCAAGGTCCCCGACTTCCGCAAGAAGACCAGCGTCGTCACCTTCGACCTCGACGAGCAGGCCGTCGAGCACCTGGAGAAGGGCAACATCGACGTCTCGGTCTGCCAGAACCCCTACGAGATCGGCTTCCAGGCCGTCCGCCTGTTCGCCGCCCTGATGAAGGACGACAAGGCGACCGTGGAGGAGATGTTCCCGAAGGGGGCGACCGTGCTCGACACCGGCGTCCGGGTGATCGTCCCCGGGGCCGACTCGCCGGTCAAGGGCGACAACGTCGTCACCGTCGAGGAGATGAAGAAATGGCTGGCCGGCAAGGGCCTGAAATCGTCCTGAGACGGCCCGTGGCACGCGCCGGCCCGATCGGTTAACGTGTTGTGGCGAACCTGGGGGGGCCGAATCGCGGCCCTCCTCCTCTCCGAGGAAGCGAAGACGAGGATCATGGGCTCGAACAGCGACAGGCCGCGGATTTCGGCCGCCCTCCGGTCCCCGGAATGGGGGCTCCTCGCCAGCATCCTGATGGTCCTGGGGCTGATCTACCTGCTCGACCCGACCCGGTCGTTCTTCCAGGAGGCGAGCCGGCAGTCGCTCCTCCACCAGATCGGCCTCTACGGCGTCCTGGCCGTGGGCGCGGCGGTGGTCATCATCTCGGGCGGGATCGACCTGTCGGTGGGGGCGGTCGTGGCGCTCTCCTCGGTCGTCGCCGCCAGGCTGATGACGAGCTGGCTCCACGACGGGGCCGCGAACGCGACGCCCCCCTCGACGTTCGTGATCGCCGCGTCGATCGGCCTGACCTTGCTGATGGGCCTGGGGATCGGCCTGTTCCATGCGTTCCTCATCAACAAGTTCTCTCTGCCGCCGTTCATCGCGACGCTGGCGACGATGTCGGGCCTCCGGAGCCTGGCCTCGATCATCTCCGAGAACAAGACGATCAACGTCCCATTCCCCGAGTTCCGCGCCCTGGGCCGGACCCCGGAGGCCACGTTCTGGACCTTCGCCGCGGTGGCCGTGGTGGTCAGCGTGATGATGGGGGCGACCGTCCTGGGCCGGCACCTCTTCGCCCTCGGCGGCAACGAGGCCGCCGCCCGCCTGAGCGGCCTGAAGATCCGCAAGCTCAAGGCGTTCGCCTACGGCCTCTCGGGGGTCCTGGCCGCGCTGACCGGCATCCTCTTCGCCGGCCGGAGCGGGCAGGCCAGCTCGCAGCTCGGCATCTCCTACGAGCTGTTCGCGATCACGGCGGCCGTCGTCGGCGGGTGCAGCCTGGCCGGCGGGGTCGGCTCGATCCGGGGGACCGTCCTCGGCCTGGTCCTCCTCCAGATCCTGATCCGAGGGACCGGGATCGTCGTCCGGAAGGTCGACTTCACCCTCTTCAAGACTCACGTCGTCATCGAGCTGAACAGCACTCAGGTCGAGGGGCTGGTCCTCGGCACGGTCATCATCCTCGCCGTCGCGATCAACCAGCGATTCCGGCCCAAGCTCTGAGCGCACCGGGCTCGGGCCGTCGCGATCGCCTGCGGACCCTCGACGATCGGTCACACCCCGACCCCACGCCTCAGACTCACCGGGCCTCCCGTCCATGTCCTCGATCAAACCCCGATCCACGGCCGCGCCCGACTCGGCGATGGTCCGCGAGCTGAAGGAATGGCACCGGGCGTCCCTGCGCCGGATCGCCGTCGGGTTCGGGGGCGTGGCGGGGGTGGTCGTCTACGGCGTCGTCGGGTACATGACGCTCGGCTGGTCGATGTTCGACGCCCTGTTCATGGTGGTGATCACGATCTCGGGCGTGGGCTTCGGCGAGGTCCGCCCGATGGGGACCTCGGCCGAACGCGTCCACACGATGATCATCATCGGCTCGGGCCTGGTGGCGGTGGCCTACACCGTGGCGGGGTTCGTCCAGTATCTGACCGAAGGCGAGATCCGCAACTATCTGGGGCTGACTCGGATGAAGCGACAGCTCGACGAGTTGAACGGGCACACGATCATCGTCGGCTTCGGCCGGATCGGCGCCCTGGTCGCGGAGGACCTGTCCAGGGCCGGCACGCCGTTCCTGATCATCGACCGGTCGCCCGACCGACTCCCGGAGGTCGAGCGCCGGGGCTACCTCTATCTCAAGGGGAACGCGATCGAGGAGGCGACCCTGATCGAGGCCGGCATCCAGCGGGCGAGGTCGCTGGTGACGGTCATGCCCGACGACGCGGCCAACGTCTTCCTCACCCTGACCGCCCGCCAGATGGCGCCGGGCATCGAGATCATCGCCCGCGCCGAGCAGCCGGCGACCCTCAAGACGCTCCTCCACGCCGGGGCCGATGACGTGGTCATGCCCGCCGCCATCGGGGCCAGCCGGATCGTCTCGCTCCTGACCAACAAGTCGTCCGTGCAGTTCGCCGAGATGGTCACCCGCCCCTCGAACCTGGGGATCGAGATGCAGGAGTTCCCGGTGAAGGAGCGAAGCTCGCTCGACGGCCTGACCCTCCGGAACGCCGACATCGGCCGGAGGACCGGCGTGATGGTCATCGCGGTGAAGCGGGTCGACGGCCGGGTCGAATTCCCCCCGTCGGGCGACGAGCCGTTCGCCGCCGGGGACGCGGTCGTGCTCCTCGGCCGCCGGCAAAGCCTGGAGACGTTCCGAGAGAGCTTCATGGTCTGACCGGGCCGGCATCGGCGCGCGAAGCGAGCCACCAACCCTCGACCGGGAAGGTCGGGGATGGCGGCATGATTCGCGTCGATCCGGCTCGGATACTCCCCGGCTCAGCGCTTGCTGAACTGGAAGCTCCGGCGGGCCTTCTTGTGGCCGTACTTCTTCCGCTCGACCATCCGGGCGTCGCGGGTGAGGAAGTCGGCGTCGCGGAGGGCGGGCAGGAGGTCGGGCCGGTGCTCGGCGAGCGCCCGGGCCAGGCCCAGGAGCACGGCGCCGGACTGGCTGTTCTTGCCGGAGCCCTTGACGTTGACCCAGACGTCGACCCGCTCGCCCATCTCGGTGATCTTGAGCGGGGCGCGGACGTCGCTCCGCTGCGTCTCCTCGGTGAAGTACTGATCGACTTCGAGCTTGTTGATCAGGAACTTGCCGGTGCCTTCTTTGATCCGGACGCGAGCGACGGCGGTCTTGCGCCGGCCGGTGCCCCAGATATACGGATTGATTACGGCCGCCATCGTTGGTTCGATCCTCAGCCCGATCGGGTCAGTCGCGGTTTCGATCCCCGCGAGGCGAGGTCACGCCTCGCGGGCCGGTAGTGAGTCTTTCTGGACGCGAGGCCGGCCGGATGCCGGTCCCGCTCTGCGTCCTGGCTTACTCGGCGGCGGGCCCGCTCTCGGGGGCCGGTGCCTCGGCGGGCGGGGCCAACTGGGCCTCGTGCGCCCCTTCGGGCGGGGGCAGTTGGGCCTCGTGGGCCGACTCGGGGGCGGGCAGTTGGGCCTCGACCTTCGGGGCGGCCTCCGGCTTGGTCCGGGGCTTGAACGCCTTCGGGGTCGGCGGGATCGCGTAGATCGCGCCGGAGGCCGAGGGACGGCCGTCGATCGCCTCGAGCGGGATCGGGGCCTGGGCCTGGTGGTCGTGGATCGGGCCGGAGTAGAGCTTGAGCTTGCTCATCATGTGCCGGCCGATCTTGTTCTTGGGCATCATCCGCTGGATGGCCAGCTTCAAGATCCGGTCGGGGTGACGTTGGAAGAGCTTCCAGGCCTGCTCGTCCTTCTGGCCGCCCGGGTGTCCCGAGTAGCGCTGGTAGAACTTCTGCTGCCACTTGTTGCCGGTGAAGACGACCTTGTCGACGTTGGTGACGATGACGTAATCGCCGGTGTCGATGTGGGCCGTGTACGTCGGTCGGTGCTTGCCCATCAGGATCGGGGCGATCTGCGCGGCAAGCCGGCCAACGACGGCCTCATTGGCGTCGATCACGTACCACTGCTTGGCCAGCTCGCCGGCCTTCGCCTGATAACAATTCATGGACGGGGCTACCTAACTTCGTGTCTCGGGCGCCGGCCTCGCGGGGCGCCCCTCCTCCATCGGCGAAACGACCATTCTAATGGCACCGTCGCGGCCGTCAAGGCCGGTTCGCGCGGTTCTGCTCCAGGCGATGGACGAACTCGGCATGCTCGGGGCTTTCCAGCCCCCGCCGTAGTGCGGCCACCAGGGACCGGCCGTCGCCCCGGACGAAGGCGGCCTCGTCGAGCCAGAGGCCAGGAAAGGCCCGCGAACGATAGAGGCCGTCGGCGTCGATGGGAAGGGGTTCAAACCGGCCTTCACGGAGGACGAACCAGTGGAACTTCCGGTGCGGGACGTCGAACACGACGTATTCGAGGGCCCCGGCCTCCTCGTAGACCTTCTTCTTGGCGTTCAGGTCGACCCGGAGGGTGCTGGAAGCGACCTCGACGATCAATTCCGGCGCATTGATCACGGCGCCCTTCGCATCCTTGGCGGTCCTGCCGCCAGACGCCGGGTCGATGAGGAGGCAGCAGTCGGGCTGGACCTCGCTCCTCGGTCCGAGCAGGGTCGTCACATTCGGCTTGATGCTGGTCCCGGCCGTCTCGATGCTGTACGTGAACAGGAACCCGATCAAGATCCCATCCGGATCCGCATGATCCGAGTGCAGGGGCATATTCATGAGGTAGACCACCCCGTCGATCAACTCGGCCCGGAAGTCTTCCGGATATCGCGAATAGATCTCGTGAAACGCGGGCTGATCGAGTTCCTGGCCGTCATGGAGGGATGGAATCTCCTCCGCGACGGTCGGGCGGCCCTCGTCCGATTCGAGCATGGCCATCGTCCACCCCTGCCTTCCAGATCTCGCGAGCGATTCACCCCCCGAGCTTCTCCCGGACGAACGCGATGGCCTTCTCCAGGGCGGCGGGGATCTGATCGGGGAGCTTTCCGCCGGCCTGGGCGAGGTCGGGCCGGCCTCCGCCCCCTCCTCCGACGATCGGGGCGACGGCCTTGAGCCAGAGGCCGGCGTTGAGCCCCCGGGCGATGAGGTCGGGCGTCAGTCCGGCGGCGAGGTTGACCTTGCCTTCGACGCTCGACGCCAGCAGGACCGCCAGCCCGGCGGGCTGCTTCCGGCGGAGGACGTCGATGAGCTGGCGAAGCTCGTCGGGCGAGGCCGAGCCCATCGAGGCGGCGACCACCCTCGCGTCGCCCGCCTCCGACGCCGAGGCGATCAGCTCGTCGGGCGAGGCCGAGGGGGCCGATTCGGCCTTGCGCTGGGTCGCCTGCTTCTTGAGGGCCTTGACCTCCTCGATCAGCGCCGCGACCCGGTCGGGGACCATCGCGGTCGGGACCTTGAGCGCCGCGGCGACGTCGGCGAGGGCCTGCTCCTCCTGGCGGATCAGTTCGAGCGCGGCCTTGCCCGTCAGGGCGGTGATCCGCCGGGTGCCGGCCGAGACCGACTCCTCGCCGATCACCTTGAACAGGCCGACCTGGCCGACGTTGTCGAGGTGCGTCCCGCCGCAAAGCTCGCGCGAGAAGTCGCCCATCGAGACGACCCGGACGACGTCGGGATACTTCTCGCCGAAGAGGGCCATCGCCCCCAGTTGCTTCGCCTCGGCGATCGGCATCGTCGTCCAGGAGACCGGCTCCCCCCTGAGCACGCGCTC
Source organism: Planctomycetota bacterium (assembly GCA_021777685.1). Classification (GTDB taxonomy): domain Bacteria; phylum Planctomycetota; class Planctomycetia; order Isosphaerales; family Isosphaeraceae; genus Tundrisphaera. The sequence continues at coordinate 12,604 of JAJYDH010000137.1, forward strand.
GTTGACGGTCCGCTCGATCGTCTTGAGCCGGTCGCGGCCGACGGCCTCGGGGTTGGCGAAGTCGAAGCGCAGGCGATCGGGCTCGACCTTGCTGCCGGCCTGCTGGGCGTGGCGGCCGAGGACGCCTTGCAAAGCGTGGTGCAGCAGGTGGGTCGCGGTGTGGGCGCGGCGGATGGCGGCGCGGCGGGCGGCGTCGACGTCGGCCTGGGCTTCCTCGCCCGTCGCGAGCCGCCCGGCGACCAGCCGCCCCAGGTGCAGCACGAA
>JAJYDH010000138.1 GCA_021777685.1 Planctomycetota bacterium
GGACTTCCGCAACGAGGCGTCAGGGGAGGTCGGCCCCTTCCAGGAGATTATCGATGTCACCCGCTAATACCTGCGACCACGCGTAGGCGATCCTGTAGGCCGCCCCGACACGGATGTCAGCGGGTAATACCGGTCGTCGACTCAGATCATGGCCGAGCAACCCGGATATTATGCATGCGACCGGATACGCCACTTCGACGATGACACTTTCGTTCGATCGATCAAACGACTCTGAAGGGACGGTACCGTTCAACTCCCGATTCACGACCCCGAGGCAGGCGATGACGTCGTCCGCCAAGAACTCGAACTTGGACGCGGAATAATCCCCCGTGTCCAACCAAGGTAAGTCCAGGAGGCTTTCGTGAATCGGAAGTTCGGAGCCGAGATAAGCGGACGCGGGCAGGCTGGCATGGTTGACGAGGCGGTGGACGGCTTCGGCGTATGTCATGCCCACCTCGACTCCCGGCAACTCAGCGCTCGTTGAGGATCTTCTGCGTGATCTCGCGCTCGCAGACCTTGCACCACTTCCAGCGGTCGGTGCCGACCTTCTCGTCGAGGTGCTGCTTGGCGATGCCGATGGTCCGGAACCAGATCTTGGCCTCGGTGTCGGCGGCCTTGTCGAGCTTGGCGCATCGGGCGAAGTGGAGGAGGTTCGTTCCCGCCTTGGCCGCCGGCCTCTTGGCCCCCTCAACGGGAAGATTCCCGTGGAAGACGTATCCGACGGCCCCCAGTCGCGTCTCGTCGAACTCATCGGGCGTGTCGAGCGTGCGGACGCCAACTTGATCCGTGACGGGCATAAGTCGATCCTCGCTCACAACTTCGTGCGGCTTCAACGATTACGCGATCGGATCGATGGTATCGCATCCACGCCCGTTTTGCAAGAGCGTCCGACGGTCGCGGCGTGTTTCGGGGGCGCGGGCGGGGCCCTCAGGCCGGCCCCCGGGCCGATTCGGCCGGGCGCACGGGCCGGCGCTTTACGAGCTTGCGTCGGGCGGTTAATCTGGGAGGGAGCCGGTCGTCGTCACCTCCGCGATCGTCGCCCCGTTCTCGGGACCATCTCCACCCATTCCGCCGGGCGCGTCCGCCTTCGGGCCGGCCGGTCGAAAGGACACCCGTCATGGCCCAGGCCGTCGTAGACCCGTCCGAACTCCGCCGGTTCGCCCAGAACCTCCGCCACTTCAACACCGAGCTGCACAACCGGATGGCCGTCATCCACGGCCAGCTCTCCGGGCTCAGCCAGACCTGGCGCGACAAGGAGCAGGAGAAGTTCACCGAGGAATTCGAGGCGACCCTGATCGTCATCAATCGCTTCATCGAGGCCACCAACAACTTCGTGCCGTTCCTGCTCCGCAAGGCCGAGCGCGTCGAGGAATACTTGCAGCAGCGCTGAGGCGCCTTCGAGTCCGGTGAGGTCCCGTCCCCGATCACGCCGAGCCAGGCGAGGAGGCCCCGATGGCCGAGTCCGCGAATGTCGGTTCGATCGACGCGATCCGCGAGTTCCGCGAGGCCCTCGGCCTCTTCATCGAGGACGCCCGGAACGCCCTGACCGCCGTCGAGCTGGAGAACCGCCGGATCAACGAATGGGTGAAGAACACCCAGCGGCTCTACTGGATCAACGAGGTCAAGCGCCGCCGCGAGAAGATGAACGAGATCCGCGGCGAGCTGCACCGCAAGAAGCTCTCGGGCGGCGGCGACACCGAGGCCAAGGAGGCCGTCCGGATCGCCAACCACCGGCTCCGCGTCGCCGAGGACAAGGTCGAGGTCGTCAAGAAGGCCGCCCCGATCCTCCAGCATGCCATCGACGAGTACCTCGGCCTGTCCCGCCCCCTCGGCGACATGCTGACCGGCGAGCTGGAGCACTGCATGGGGCTCCTCCAGCGGATGGCCGACGCCCTCGACGACTACATCCGGGTCTCGACCACGGCCACCAAGTGACCGGGCTCGTCCCCTTTGCGACCGCCCGGAGATCCCGAATCTGCTCCCCACGCCGAGGCACCGACCATGAGCAAAGAGGGCTCGACCAAGCTGACCTACGCGATCAAGAACCTCCGCAAGCACTGGGAGAACGCCAAGGTCCACTGGCAGGACCAGACGGCCAAGGATTTCGAGGCGAGCCACCTCTTCCCGCTGGAGACCCGCGTCACCGCGGTGATCCGGGGCATGGACAAGCTCGCCGAGGTCACGGCCAAGGTGAAGCGCGACTGCGCCGAGGACCGCTGAGGCTGCCGCCGAGGGGTCGCACCGGCCGCCGATCCGTCGTAAGCTCGGAGGTGCGGGAAGGACCCGATACCGATGAATGAGCCGCAAACTCTGGAATTGTCTCTGACTTCTGACTCCCTCTCCCCTTGCGGGAGAGGGTTGGGGTGAGGGGGCGAGGGCCGTGGACGAAGCCCGGAACCCCTCACCCCAACCCTCTCCCGCAAGGGGAGAGGGGGCCGGAAAGACTGCCCTCGACGTCGTTTATGGCTCATTCGGCGGTGTTTCTGCCTCAGTGGACTGTCACGGCGATCTGAATCCGTCAAGGACCCTGTTGGACCTCATCCGATGCCCGGACCGTCCCTCGTACAGCGACAAGTCGACGCCCTCAAGGACCTGGCCCGCCTCGCGACGGACCGGGCGACGCGCGAGGCGAAGATCGAGGTCGATTTCGCCAAGGACAAGGCGCTGGCCGAGCGCCAGTACCAGTCCGCCCGGCAGGGGATCGTCAAGCGCCGCGACATGCAGGTCCAGGCGATCGAGGCCGACATCACCTCGACCCGGGACGCGCTCGACCAGGCGTATCGCGCGGCCGTCGACGGCGCCAAGGTCGATCGCGACCAGAAGATCGCCCACGCCAAGAAACGATACACCGTCGAGACCGAGGCGGCCGAGTCGGCGCTCGAGGAGGCCGGCTGGGAGGCCAGCGCCGTCTTCGACGCGAACATGGACAAGGTGAACAAGAAGGTCGAGCAGTTCAAGCGCCGGCTCGAGGAATCGCTCGCCAACTTCGACGAGGTCAAGGCCGCCGCCGGCATTTATGTTGACACCTACAAGAAGTATATCGTCGTCGACCCCGAACGCCCCGCGCCCGAGGTCGGCGAGGCCGAGAATCCCATCCCCAAGCTTGACGAGGCGACCCACCGGATCGCCGAGAATTACCTGATCGCGTCGAAGCTCAAGATCCTCCCGCTGGCCAAGCTCGACTTCTTCATCTTCCTCTGCGTCGTGCTCTTCCTGGCCCTGACCATCGGCCTGGGCCTGGTGCTCGGCTGGATGATCGGCCCGGCGGCGGCGGCGGTGGCGACGCTGGTGATCGGGTTCGCGGCCAAGAAGGCCCTCGATGCCGCGGCCCGCAAGTCGATCACCCACGCAGCGGCCCCGATGGCGATGGCCCTCAGCGATGCGGAGCACCTGGCCGACTTCTCGTCCACCTGGGTCGTCGAGAACGCCAAGCGGCTCAAGGCCGAGGTCGAGAAGCGGCGCGATCTCCAGATCAAGAAGGCCCACGACACCCACGACAGGCTCCTCCCCGAGCTGGAGCAGCGGCGAGACTCGGACGTCAAGGCCGCCGAGGAGCGTTACCCCAGGGCCCTGGCCGAGGCCGCCAAGAAGTACGAGACCGACCTCTCCGCCGCCGAGGATAAGTACAAGAAGGACCTCGCCGAGGCCAAAGCCAACGGCGAGCGAGACCTCCAGGAACTCGACGCCCGCCACTTCGCCGAGGTCGAGGCCCGTCAGTCCGCCTACGAGGCCGCCTGGCAGAAGCTGATCGACGACTGGGGCGGCGGGATCGACCGCGTCCGGTCCGAGCTGGGCGCCGTCTCCGCCGAGAGCGACCGGCTGTTCCTCCCCTGGCACGACCCGGCCTGGGACCCCTGGACGCCCCCGTCGGCGTCGCCGCCGGTGCTCCGGTTCGGCGAGGTCAAGGTGCCGCTCAAGCAGATCCCCCAGGGCGTCCCCGAGGACCCCAGGCTCCTGGCCCTGACGCCCGAGGCGCTCGACCTGCCGGCCTTCCTCCAGTTCCCCTCCAGGCTCTCGCTGCTGGTCAAGGCCAACGACGAGGGGCGGACGCCCGCCGTCCAGGTCCTCCAGGCGACCATGCTCCGGTATCTGACCGCCGTCCCGCCCGGCAAGGTCCGCTTCACGATCATCGACCCGGTCGGCCTCGGCCAGAACTTCTCGACGTTCATGAACCTCAAGGAGTTCGACGAGCTGCTCGTCACCAACCGGATCTGGACCGAGCAGGCGCAGATCGACCAGCGGCTGCTCGACATGACCGAGCACATGGAGAACGTCATCCAGACGTACCTCCGCAACGAATACGCCTCGATCGAGGAATACAACGAGATGGCCGGCGAGGTCGCCGAGCCCTATCGCGTGGTCGTCGCGGCCAACTACCCGGCCAACTTCTCCGAGACCGCCCAGCGCCGCCTGGTCAGCATCGCCCAGAGCGGCGCCCGGTGCGGCGTCTACGTCCTGCTCAGCCTCGACACCAAGCTCCAGAACGCCACGAGCCAGCTCGCCAAGGACCTGGAGCCGAACTGCGTCAACCTCGTCTGGAAGGACGGCCGGTTCATCTGGAAGGAGAGCCCGTTCGAGCCCTACCCGCTCCGGCTCGACGTCCCGCCCGACGACATGGAGCTGAACCGGATCGTCAAGCTCGCCGGCGAGGCGGCCAAGGCGGCCAAGCGCGTCGAGGTCCCCTTCGACGTCATCGCGCCCTCCCGCGACAAGTACTGGACCTGGGACAGCCGGAGCATCGTCGACGTCCCCCTCGGCCGCGCCGGGGCCACCAAGTTCCAGAACCTCAAGCTGGGCAAGGGCACCTCGCAGCACATGCTCATCGCCGGCAAGACCGGCTCGGGTAAATCGACCCTGCTCCACGCGCTCATCACCAACGCGGCGCTGATGTACAGCCCGGCCGAGCTGGAGATGTACCTGATCGACTTCAAGAAGGGCGTCGAGTTCAAGACCTACGCCGCCCACAAGCTGCCGCACGCCCGCGTGATCGCCGTCGAGTCCGAGCGCGAGTTCGGCCTCAGCGTGCTCCAGCGGCTCGACGTCGAGCTGAAGAACCGCGGCGAGATGTACCGGGTCGTCAACGCGCAGGACGTGTCCAGCTATCGCCGGATCACCGGCCAGCACCTCCCGCGCATCCTGCTCCTGGTCGACGAGTTCCAGGAGTTCTTCATCGAGGACGACAAGCTCTCGCAGGAGGCGACCCTGCTGCTCGACCGGCTGGTCCGCCAGGGCCGGGCCTTCGGCATCCACGTCACGCTCGGCTCGCAGACCCTCGGCGGCGCCTATTCGCTGGCCAGGACCACCATCGCCCAGATGGCCATCCGGATCGCCCTGCAGTGCTCCGAGGCCGACTCGCACCTGATCCTCAGCGAGGACAACGCCGCCGCCCGGCTCCTCAGCCGCCCCGGCGAGGCGATCTACAACGATGCCAACGGCATGATCGAGGGCAACCACATCTTCCAGGTCGTCTACCTGACCGACACCAGGCGCGAGGAGTACCTCAAGGAACTCCACGACCTGGCGATCGAGCGGGACCTGATGCCCGAGACGCCCCAGCTCGTCTTCGAGGGGAACCTGCCGGCGGTCGTCGACAACAACCCGCTGCTCCGCGAGGCCCTGGCCGCCCCGGAGTGGGAGCCGGAGGTCCGGGCGGCGACCGCCTGGCTCGGCGACGCGATCGCGATCAAGGACCCGACCTGCGTCGTCTTCCGCCGCCAGGCCGGCAGCCACGTCCTGGTCATCGGCCAGCAGGACGAGGCCGCGCTCGGGATCATCACGACGATGCTCGTCAGCCTGGCCACCCAGCACGCCGACCCCGGCCTCGGCGGCGAGCCCGCCAACGGCGCCCGGTTCTACGTCTTCGACGGCTCGGCGGCCGACTCGCCCAACCTCGGCGTGCTCAACCGCCTCGCCGACGTCATCCCGCACCCCTTCAAGATGGCCAACTACCGCGACTTCGGCCCGCTGATGTACGAACTCAACGACGAGCTGGCCCGCCGCCAGGCCGACGAGAACGCCGAGTTCCCCTCGATCTACCTGACACTCTTCGACCTCGGCCGGTTCCGCGACCTCCGCAAGTCCGACGACGACTTCGGGTTCTCGTCCCGGTCGAGCGAGGACGAGAAGCCCAAGCCCGCCAAGATCCTCACCGACATCCTCCGCGAGGGGCCGAACTTCGGCATCCACGTCATCGCCTGGTGCGACACCGTGGGCAACCTGAACCGGACCTTCGAACGCCAGGTCGCCGGCGAGTTCGAGCTGCGCATCCTCTTCCAGATGAGCATCAACGACTCCAGCGCCCTGATCGACTCCCCGGCCGCCGGCCGGCTCGGCGAGAACCGGGGCCTCTACTTCAACGAGGAGCAGGGCAAGACCGAGAAATTCCGCCCCTACGGCCTGCCCGAGCCCGAGTGGTACGACCGCGTCCGCGACCAGCTCCACGCCAAGGCCAAGCCCTCCGGCTACAGCAACGACCCCCCGGCCCCGAGGGAGATCCCCGATCGCGCGGACGACTTCGACTCGTCCGAGCCCCCATCGTTCTCGTCCTTCGGCTCGGGGACCCTCAACCTCCCGCCGATCTCCCGGCCCTCGGACCTCCCCTATGACGACGATGAGGAGGCCGCCCCCGCCCCCGCGCCCGCCCCGTCCTTCGGCCCCGGCCCGCTCAACCTCCCGCCGATCGCCAGGAGGACCGACCTCCCCTACGACGACGAGGAAGAGCCGGGCGAGAAGAAGGACGCCAACGGTAACGGTCACGAGGGGGGCAACGGCACCGACGCCGGACACGCCTTCGACCCGGCCGGCGACTCGGCGTCGGGTTGATCGACCGTCGCCTTCTCCCGACAAGCCCGGGAGAGCGCCCCGGGTCCTTTGGAGTGCGGGAGCTTGCTCCCGCTTTGCCGAGCGGAGCTTGCTCCGCGTGCTGGTCTGACGATGTCGGACGGGCGAGGGGCAAGCCCCTCGGGGAAAAGCGGGAGCAAGCTCCCGCACTCCAAAAGCTTCGCCACGAAAGGGATTGACGGCCCGTCAGCGAGATCTGAGGGGGCCGGATAGTTCGATGGACGATCCCACACCCGAAAAACCCGCCCGTCGCCCCCGCTACCGGGGCAAAAATCCCCGGCATTTCGGCGAGAAGTACAAGGAACACCAGCCCGATCGGTACGCCGACGACGTGGCGAAGGTCCTCGAAGCCGGCAAGACGCCCGCCGGCACGCATCGGCCGATCATGGTCCGGGAAATCCTCGAAGTCCTCGCGCCCCGGCCGGGCGAGGTCGCCGTCGACGCCACGCTCGGCCACGCCGGGCACGCCCGGGAGTTGCTCGCGGCCGTCCAGCCCGGCGGCCGGCTGCTCGGCGTCGACGCCGACCCGATCGAGCTGCCCCGGGCCGAGGCCCGGCTCCGCTCGCTCGGTTTTCCGCCCGATTCGGTCGTCGTCCGCCGGATGAATTTCGCGGGCCTCGCGCAGTTCATCGCCGCCGAGTCGCCCGGCGGGGCCGACGTCCTGCTCGCCGACCTCGGCGTCTCCTCGATGCAGATCGACGACCCGGGCCGGGGGTTCACCTTCAAGTCCGACGGGCCGCTCGACATGCGGATGAACCCCGAGAAGGGGCAATCCGCCGCACAGTTCCTGTCGAGGATCGGCGTCTCAGCGCTCGCCCGCGTCCTCGCCGAGAACGCCGACGAGCCCCGGGCCGTCGAGCTGTCGGAGGTGATCCTGCTCGCCCACGTTCACGCGCCGCTGACGACGACCCGCTCCCTGGCGGATGTCGTGCGGACCGCCTGCGTCCGGTCGTTTCGCCAGACCGGACCCAACGCCGATGACACCGTCCGTCGCGTCTTCCAGGCGCTCCGGATCGCCGTGAATGACGAGTTCGCCGCGCTCGACTCGCTGCTCCGGGCGCTCCCGGCCTGCCTGAAGCCGGGAGGAAGGGTCGCGATCCTGAGCTTCCATTCGGGCGAGGATCGCCGCGTCAAATCCGCCTTCAAGGAGGGCCTGGCCGACGGCACTTATGCCTCGATCGCGCCCGAGGTCGTCCGGGCCTCGGCCGAGGAGCGACGGGCCAACCCGCGATCGACGTCGGCGAAGCTCCGATACGCGGTGAAAGCCGGATCGGGCTGATTTCCCCCGTCGTCAGACGACCTCCACCCCGTCGGCCCTGGCCCGGACCTCGTCGGCCTTGCGCCGGTTCTCGTCGACGGCGTCGGCGTAGGTCTCGGCCCACTGATGGAGGCCGGCGAGGGCGGGGATCAGGGTCGCGCCGAGGTCGGTCAGGCGGTACTCGACGCGCGGGGGGACCTCGGCAAAGATGGTCCGGGCCACCAGTCCCGAGCGCTCCAGCTCGCGGAGCCGCTTGGTCAGCTCCTTCTGCGAGATCGGCTCCATCAGCCTCTGGAGCTGGCGGAATCGGACGGGCCCCTCGGCCCTGTGCAGGTGATAGATGATCGTCACCGTCCACTTGTGGGCGATGAGGTCGAAGACCCGGGTGGCCGGGCAGACGTGGGGCTCGGCCATCGATCACCCTCCTCGGTATCCGATCGGTGCCCGTGTGGGCGGACGGTGCCTACTTGTCGGAGGATACCAGACTCCTACCCTTGGTGGGAACGGTCGCGGCGGCCCGCGACCCGACGAATCTCGTCCTCGAACCGATGGAGCGTGTCATGGGGCGATTCTACCCCGAATTCCTGGGCGGCCCGAGGGCCGTGGCCCTCCTCTTCCTCCGGCTTGTCGCCGGCACGGCGTTCGTGCTCCACGGCTGGCCGAAGATCCAGCATCCGATGTCGTGGATGCCGCCGGAGGCCCCGATCCCCGGATTTCTCCAACTCCTGGCCGCCGTCTCGGAGTTTGGCGGCGGGATCGCCTGGATTCTGGGGGCCCTGACGCCGCTGTTCTCGCTCGGGATCTTCTGCACGATGGCGTTCGCGACCTTCCTGGTCCACGTCCGGATGGAGCACCCGTTCGTCGCCTCCGATCCCCACGGCGCGTCTTACGAGCTGTCGCTGGGCTACCTGGCGATCTCGGTACTGTTCCTGCTCGTCGGGCCGGGCCGGCTCTCGGTCGACGCCTTCCTGTTTGGCAAGGGGCCGGTCGCGAAGCCCGAGCCGGAACGATTGCTGGCCGACTGACCTTCCCTCAAAGCTTCGACCTCTCAACACCGACCGAAGGAGCCCGATCGCATGAAGGTCCACGTCGTCTTCTACAGCACCTACGGCCACATTCACCGGATGGCCGAGGCCGTCGCCGAGGGGGCCCGCGAGGTGCCCGGCGCCGAGGTCTCGCTGTTCCAGGTCCCCGAGCTGATGCCCGAGGAGGCCCTGGAGCGGAGCGGTGCGAAGGCCGCCCGCGAGGCGTTCGCGCACGTCCCCGTGATCCAGCCGGCGCAGCTCGTCGAGGCCGATGCCATCATCTTCGGCACGCCCACCCGGTTCGGCAACATGTGCGCCCAGATGCGGAACTTCCTCGACCAGACCGGGCAGATCTGGTTCCAGGGCGGCCTGATCGGCAAGGTCGGCAGCGTCTTCGCCAGCACGGCGAGCCAGCACGGCGGCCAGGAGACGACGATCACCAGCTTCCACACCACCTTGCTCCACCACGGGATGATCATCGTCGGCCTGCCCTACTCCCAGCCGGGGCTGGTGAACATGGCCGAGATCAGCGGCGGGACGCCGTACGGCGCCACGACGCTCGCCGGCCCCGACGGCAAGCGGATGCCCTCCGAGAACGAGCTGACCCTCGCCCGCTACCAGGGCAAGCACGTCGCCGAGATCGCCTCGAAGCTCGTCGCCGGGCGCTGATCGGACGTAATAGGCCGCGACGACGCCCCCGGCTTCCGCCCGGTCGTCGGCCAGGGTAGGTTAGGGTGCCGCTTCCGCGTCCGATCGGGCCGGAAGCCCGGCCCTCGACCCCGGAGCGCGAACCTCGATGAGCAGCGGCCATCCGACCACGGCGGAAGAGGGGATCAGGCCGGAGATCCCGGCGAGCCCGGGCCGGCTGGCGTCGCTCGACGTCTTCCGGGGCTTGACGGTCGCCGGGATGATCCTGGTGAATAACGCCGGGTCGGCGGGGGACCTCTACCCGACGCTCCGCCACGCCCAGTGGGACGGATGGACCCCGACCGACCTGGTCTTCCCGTTCTTCCTGTTCATCGTCGGCGTCTCGATCACCTTCGCCCTCTCGAAGCGGATGGACGACCCCGAAGCTCGCCGAGGGGTCCTCGCCAGGATCTTCCGACGCTCGCTGATCATCTTCGGCCTGGGGATCGCCCTGGGCAAGTTCCCCTATTATCAGGACTTCTTCCACTCGGCCCGCATCCCCGGGGTGCTCCAGCGGATCGCCCTCTGCTACCTGGCGACCTCGCTCATCTTCCTGAGGACGAGGGCCCGGGGCCAGGCCATCACGCTCGGCGTGCTGCTGGTCGGCTACTGGCTGGTGATGACCCAGGTGCCGGTCCCCGGCTCCCGCGCGGGCGACCTGAGGCGCGGGCATGACCTGGCCTCCTACGTCGACCGGGCGGTGTTCATCCACGGCGAACACAAGCACCTGTACAAGGACGATTACGACCCCGAGGGGCTGCTCAGCACCCTGCCGGCGATCGCGACGACGCTCCTGGGCGTCCTCGCCGGCCACTGGCTCCGCTCGGGCCGGCCGCCGTTCGAGGTCGACGCGGGGCTGTTCGTCGCCGGGACGATCTCGGTGGTGCTGGGCTGGGCCTGGGGCGGGATTTTTCCGATCAACAAGGCCCTCTGGACGAGTTCCTACGTCCTGCTCTCCGGCGGCCTGGCGATGATCGGCCTGGCGCTCTGCTACTGGGCGGTCGACCTCCAGGGCTATCGGCGCTGGGCCTATCCGTTCCGGGCCTTCGGGGCCAACGCCATCGCCGCCTACACCCTGGCCTCGGCCGGGGCGAGGTTGCTGAACCTGCCGCTGCTGACCAGGCCCGACGCCAGACCGATCAGCGTCCATCAACTGCTGTACGACGATTACTTCCACGCCGCGCTCTCGGACGGCAACGCCGCGCTCGCCTACGCGGCGACGCTGGTCCTCGCCTGCTTCCTGATCGTGGCCGTGCTCGACTTGATGGGGCTGCACATACGGGCCTGACGCCTCCCGTCCGATGACTTGAAGCCGCGTCGTCGGCCTCAAGGTCGCCGATCGGTCCCGGCCTTTTCGCCCTCGACGAATGTGTGGTCGACCCGAACGAGCACGCGGCACTCGATGGCTCGGCCTCGGACGCGGCCCGGGGCAAATCGGAGTTGCCGCAAGAGCGGCTCATAGGTATTCCACTCACCGACGGAGTAGACCCCGCTGCCGTTCGCCATCACGCCGAGGACCGCACCGTTCTCGTCGACGGTGAGGAAATAGGCGATGCCGTCGTCGAACATGCTCCAATCCTCGTAGCTGGACCGGATGGTTCTCGTCCGGTTCCGCTCGTGAACCTCGCGCAAGAACGTCGGAACGACGAGCTGCCTTGCCGCTTCGTCGAGGTTCAGGACGCGCGGATATTCGTCCACCCGCATGTGTTCCCAGGCCGTGTACAGTTTCTCGTCGGCCTCGACGGTGAGGACGACCGCCGGGACGGGCCGGTCAAATTTCGGATACGACCGGGATTTGACCTCCTTCCCATCGGCGACTTTCGAGACGGATCGGACGCGGCCGTTGTCCCAGTACAGGGTGGATTCTCCGTCTTGAACGCCGTCCTTGAAGGTTGAGATACTCCAGAGGACGCCGTCTTGATAAGTCGTCGTCTTACCGTGGGAGATCCCGCCCCACAACTCCCGGTCATGCTGCCATCCATGTCGAAAAAAGACGTCATACTGCCAATCGATGCTGCAACCGTCGTCGTGGTAGACTCCCCTACCATCCTTGACGACTTGCGCCCGATCCTCGGCCCATGCGTTTCGAACGACCAGCTTGCCATCGGAAGTGTGCTCGGCCTGCAGTTGCGGCGATCCATCTTCGAAGAACTTGAGCCAGGGGCCGCGCTTCTCGCCCTCGACGGTGTGGAGTTCCTCGGCGAGTTGGCCGTTCTCGTGGAAGAGCTTGACAGGCTCGGTCGCGAAACCGCCCTTGTCCTTGACGTATCGTTTCTGGAGCGAGCCGGAGGGGTAATACCACTCGATGATCGTGAGGGGTCCGCGCCGGGATTCTTTCCGCTTGAGCTGTCCGTCGGGCCAGAAATCGCCGGTGACCTTTCCCGTCCGGTAGAAGACGACCCTCCGGACGGTGCCGTCGTCGAAGAATGTACGGTTGACGCCGTCGGGTTTTCCCCTCTTCACTTGCAGATATTCGCCCACGATCCCGTTGGACTGGAGGATCTCGACGACCCCGCTGAACTCAGGGTCGATGGGGTTGCCGACCTCGTCGACCGCCAGTTCGGCTACGTGCGACCGAATCCACCTCTCCAGGCCCCGGTTGCACCTGAGCAGGAGATTTACGAAGGCCCGGTCGAGCTTCTCGAACTCCGGGATGCTGCCGAATAGACCATCCCAGGGATTGTCGACGAGGAACGCGGAGCGATTCCGGCGGTAGATGAGGGCCGCGTTCCGCAGAAGGGTGGCGGCCTTTGGGACATCGATCGAGTCGAGGAGTCGGGAGAGTTCCTCCACTCCGTCGTCGCCTTGGTGGTTGTAGAAGAACTGGGCCAACCCCCCATTCGGAACGTCGACCGAAAGTCTCGCCCAGGCGAGAATCACCGCGTGGGCTTCCGAGGTCGGGGCATCCGTACGACTTTCGACATGGTGCGAGATTGCCTGGGCGAAAGCAGCGATCAGCTCGCCTTCATGGAGTCGATAAAAGTCGATCCGGCTGAGCCGGGGCAATGGAGCGTGTCCCATCCGAGGTACTCCC
>JAJYDH010000704.1 GCA_021777685.1 Planctomycetota bacterium
TGACCGCGAAGTCGGCGTCGAGGACGCGCATCAGCGCCTCCTCGCCGGATCGGGCGCGCACCAGGTCCAGCCCCATCCCGCCCAGGATGGCCTCCAGGGCGAGCAGGTTGTGCGGCTGGTCGTCCACCATCAGGACGGCGGCCTTGCGCTCCGGCTCCATCCCCTCTCCTCTTCGCGTCGGGGGCAGTTCCTCGGGCCCGCCCCAGTATACCCTCTCGACCATACGTCGAGAATCCGGACGGCCGGGAGGCCGGGGTCGATCGGAGTCTCAAGGTCGAGCGGCGGGACCGACCGTTGAAGGACCCCGATCGCGGGGCCGGAGCCGTTCAGCCGGCCGCCGGCCCCGGCCCCGGCAGCCCGGCGGTCCCCTCGTCGCCCGGCTCCTGCTTGCGGTAGAGCCAGACCCGGAGCATGGACAGGAGCTGATCGCTGCTGACGGGCTTGGCCAGGTAGTCCGAGGCCCCGGCCTCGATGCACCGCTGGCGGTCCTCCCGCATCGCCTTGGCCGTCAGGGCGATGATCGGCAGCGACCGGAACCGGGCCTGCCCTCGGATGGCCCTCATGGTCTCGTAGCCGTCCATCTCGGGCATCATGATGTCCATCAGGACCAGGTCGACGTCCGGGGTCCGCAGGAGCAGGTCGAGGGCCTGCTTGCCGTTCTCGGCCCGGAGGACGACCAGCTCCCAGCGCTCCAGCTTGCTGGTCAGGGCGAAGATGTTGCGCAGGTCGTCGTCGACGATCAGGACCCTCTTGCCGGCCAGGTCGGGGTCGGCCTGCTGGCCCTGGTGGAGCATCTGGCGGGTGGCCGGGCCGAGCTTGGCCTCGACCCGGTGGAGGAACAGGGCGGTCTTGTCGACGAGGTGCTCCATCGACCGGACGTCCTTGACGATCGTGGTCTCGGCCAGGAGGTCGAGCCGGGCCTGCTCCTCGGGGGTGAGGTCCCGCCCCGTGTAGACGACGACCCGGAGCCCCTGGGGATTGACCTCGCGCTTGATCAGCTCGAGCAATTCGAGGCCGGCCATGTCGGGCAGCCCGAGGTCGAGGACCAGGCAGTCGAAGGCCCCGGCTCGGAGCGCGTCCAGGGCCTCGGCGGCCGTGGCGACGGCGGTGGTCTCGACGTCGCCGTCGCCGATCGCCGCGACGATGTTGCCCCGTTCCAGGTCGTTGTCCTCGACGACCAGGAGCCTCCGGACGTCCCGGTCGAGGAACCCCCGGATCTCGGCGAAGGCGTCGTCGAGCGACTGCCGGGTGACGGGCTTCTTGAGGAAGGCGAACGCCCCCAGCTTCATCCCTCGCTGCCAACTGTCGTCGACCGAGATGACGTGGACGGGGATGTGCCGCGTGCTCGGGTCGTGCTTGAGCCGGTCCAGGACCACCCAGCCGTCCATGTCGGGCAGGCGGAGGTCGAGCGTGATCGCGGCGGGCTGGAGCTCGTGGGCCAGCTCCAGGGCCGCCTCGCCGTACGAGGTGGCCACGGCCTTGAAGCCCATCTCGTGCGCCTTGTCCACCAGGATCGAGGCGAACCGGGGCTCGTGCTCGATGATCAGGAGGACGCGGTCGCCGGCCTCGATGGGGTCGCGATGGTCGACCGCGTCCTCGGCCCTGATCCGGGCCGTCGGGGCGACCTCGCGGGCCGGCTCGGCCCGGTGGTGCAGCCCCATCCTCGGCGCGTCCCCGCCGGTGTTCCCCAGCGGCCGGGGCGCGACGGGCAGGTAGTCCATCGGCAGGTACAGGGTGAAGGTGCTCCCCTGGCCGAGCCGGCTGTCGACCCGGATCTCGCCGCCGAGCAGCCGGGCGATCTCCCGGCTGATCGACAGGCCCAGGCCGGTCCCGCCGTACTTCCGGCTCGTCCCGGTGTCGGCCTGCTGGAAGGGCTCGAAGATGACCTTGAGCTTGTCGTGAGGGATGCCGATCCCCGTGTCCGACACCGAGAAGGCCAGGACGCGCCCCGCGCGGTTGAGGACCGGGTGGTCGGTGCTCCAGCCGCCGGAGGCCGGCGCGATCCGCAGGCCGACCTTGCCCGACTCGGTGAACTTGAAGGCGTTGGAGAGGAGGTTCCGGAGCACCTGCTGGAGCCGCTTGGCGTCGGTGCCCACGGCGCGGGACAGGTCGCCCGCCAGCTCGACCTCCAGTCCGATCCCCTTGGTCTGGGCCACCGGGCGGAAGGTCCGCTCGACGTACTCGCGCAGCTCCGCGAACGGCACGGCGCCGACGTCGATCGACATCGTCCCCGACTCGATCTTGGCCATGTCGAGGATGTCGTTGATCAGCGAGAGCAGGTCCGACCCCGAGGCGTGGATGGTCTGGGCGAACTCGCGCTGCTTCTGGTTCAGGTTCCCGTCGGAGTTGTCCGAGAGCATCTCGGCCAGGATCAGCAGGCTGTTCAGCGGCGTCCGGAGCTCGTGGCTCATGTTGGCCAGGAACTCGCTCTTGTACTTGGAGGTGAGGGCGAGCTGCTCGGCCTTCTCCTCCAGTTCCTGCTTGGCCAGCTCGATCTCGCGGTTCTTGCCCTCGACCTGCGACTTCTGGGTGGTGAGCTGGCTCGCCTTGGCCTCCAGCTCCTCGTTGGCCCGCTTCAGGTCGTCCTGCTGCTGCTTGAGCAATTCCTCGGACTCGCGGAGGGTGGCGGCCTGCTTCTCCAGGCGGGTGTTGGTCTCG
>JAJYDH010000705.1 GCA_021777685.1 Planctomycetota bacterium
GGCCCGCCGATGTCGAACGCCTGGCCGGCGGTCTCGGGGTTCTCCAGGCAGCCGATCAGGTAGGCCAGCACGTAGCGGACGGCGATCGGCTGGGTCTTCACGTCGACCCACCTCGGGCAGACCATCACCGGGAGCTTGGAGACCAGCGAGCGAAGCATCTCGAACGAGGCGCTCCCCGATCCGACGATCATCGCCGCCCGGAGTTCCGTGACCGGGACCTTCCCCCCCCGGAGGACGTCGCCGACCTCGTGCCGGCTCTCCAGGTGGGGTGAGAGCTTCTCCGACTTGTGGCCGAGCCCGCCGAGGTAGATGATCCGGTCGAGCCCCTTCTCCTCGGCGGCTTTGGCGAAGTTCTCGGCGGCCACGCGGTCGTGACTCTCGAAGTTCCGCTCGCCCGAGAGCATCGAGTGGACCAGGTAATAAGCGGCGCCGCAGCCGTCCATCGCCGAGCGGATCGAGTCGAGGTCGAGCACGTCCCCCCGGACGATCTCGACCCGGGGATCTTCGTCCCACCCCCGGCCCGAGAGCTTGCGGACGTCCCGGGCCAGGCAGCGGACGCGATAGCCCCGCTCCAAAAGCTGCGGGACGACCCGGCCGCCGATGTACCCGGTGGCGCCCGCGATCAGGATCGGCTTGGTCGTGATCGGCATGACTCTATCGCTCCGATTGGCCCCCGGCCGGACGGCCCCGGCCGAGCAGCCCGGCCGCCCGGACTTCCAGGGGCGCCAGGCCCAGCAGCCGCGAGACCACCCCGGCCCGCGCCCCGACGCCCAGCCGGGCGACCGTCCGCGAGCCGACCTTGATTTCCAGCGAGAGCCCGGCCGAGGTCAAGCCGTCGTGAATCCCGCCGATCGCCCGGCGACGCCCCCGGCCCCCCGGCCAGCCCTTGAGGATCGCCAGGCCGTCGCGGAGGCCGGGCAGCTCGACGACGATCGTATCACATCGGGCCTCGACCCGCGCCGAGGAGCCGCCCATCTCCACCATCAATTGGCCGACGACATCAAGGGCATGCGGCATCGGTTCAACCCTGGCCGTGGTCGCGGGTCCGGATCTTGATGACGCCGTTCATCTTCCACTTCGCGTGGGTCGCGTCGTCCGAGGCACTGCTGGGGATCATCACCTCAAAGTTCTCGAAGTCGTAGATGATCTCGGCCCCCCGGCCCGTCAGGGTCTCGTAGAGGCCGATCGCCAGGTCCGGCCAGGTCTTCGTGTCGTTGGTCACGGTGCTCATGGTGCGGCTCCCTTGGAGTCGAGGAAAATCCGACGGATCGAAGGGCAAGCCAATGTCGATTCCCCCTTCCCGCCAACCGGATTGTAGGCGACCGTGAAGGTCGCGACGCTTGACCTTGCAAAATCCGCCCGGATAGGAGTACAGTGTGGGTTTCCCGGCGAGGAGGCGATCGGCCCGGCCGGGGTTCGGACAGGCTTTGGGCACAGTCACAAGGGATTCGGCGATGGCTCACAAGAAGGGTCAAGGTTCGAGCCGCAACGGGCGGGACTCGAATCCCAAGATGCGCGGCATCAAGCTGTTCGGCGGCCAGTACGCCAAGCCGGGCAGCATCATCTGCCGCCAGACCGGCACCAAGTGGCGGCCCGGCAAGGGCGTCGGGATCGGCCGCGACTGGACGATCTTCTCGATGATCGAGGGGACCGTCTTCTTCGACCAGGATGGCCGCCGGATCAATGTCGTCCCCATCGAATTCGAAGAGGCCAACGCCGAGCCCGCCACGGCTTGAGTTGAACTGACGGGACGGGGTGCATGTTCGTCGACCGCGTGACGATCAACGTGAAAGGGGGCGACGGCGGCAACGGCTGCCTCGCCTTCCGGCGCGAGAAGTACGTCCCCCGGGGCGGCCCCTCCGGCGGCGATGGCGGCAACGGCGGCAGCATCATCCTCCGGGCCGTCCAGGGGGTGACGAACCTCGCCCACCTCTCGTCGCAGCGGCACTGGAAGGGCGATCGCGGCGAGCACGGGCAGGGGTCCGACTGCCACGGCAAGGGGGCCGAGGACCTCTATATCGACGTCCCCGCCGGCACCATCGTCCGCGACCGCGACCGCGGCCACCTCCTCCGCGACCTCAAGCAGGTCGGCGACTGGGTGGCCGTCGCCAAGGGCGGGCGCGGCGGTCACGGGAACAAATTCTTCAAGACGAGCACCAACCGCGCCCCCCGCCAGTTCGAGAAGGGTGAGCCGGGCGAGGAGCGCTGGATCACCCTGGAACTCAAGGTGATCGCCGACGTCGGCCTCGTCGGCCTGCCCAACGCGGGCAAGTCCACCCTCCTGTCGAGGATCTCCCGGGCCCATCCCGAGATCGCCGACTACCCGTTCACGACCAAGTTCCCCAACCTCGGCACCGTCTACGAGGGGGACCGCTCGTTCGTCGTCGCCGACATCCCGGGGCTGATCGAGGGGGCCCACGAGGGGCACGGCCTGGGGCACGAATTCCTCCGCCACGTCGAGCGGACCCGGCTCCTGGTCCACCTGGTCGACGCCGTGCCGGTCGACGGCTCGGACCCGGTCGCCAACTACCGGGCGATCCGCCACGAGTTGGAGCTGTACAGCCCGGCCCTGGCCGCCCGGCCCGAGGTCCTGGTCGTCACCAAGCTCGACCTGACCGGCTCCGACGCCGCCCGCGAGCGGATCTCCGCCGAGCT
>JAJYDH010000706.1 GCA_021777685.1 Planctomycetota bacterium
TCGCATTGTCGTAGGCGTCGCGCGGGCGGGCGACGAGCGACTCGTGTCCCTCGCCCGTGTAAAAGAAGCCGCCGCGCTCGCGGTCGGCGAAGTCGGCGATCATCACGTCCGACAGCCCGAGCGCCGCGTCCAGCCAGTTCGCCTCGCCGGTCGCCTCGAAGGTGCGCGTGAGCCCGTCGATCAAGTTTGCGTAGTCATCGAGGCAACCATTGAACCGTGAGCGGCCGTCCTTGAAGCTATGCAGAAGACGGCCGCGATCGTCGCGCATACGATCGAGCAAAAACGCCGCCGAACGACGCGCGGCGTCGATGTAGCGCTCATCGCGTAGTACCCGGCCTCCGTCAGCCAGCGCGGCGAGCATCAGGCCGTTCCAGGAGGTCAGGACCTTGGTGTCCTTGGCCGGCGGGACCCGGCGCTCTCGGGCGGCCAGGAGTTTGGCCCGGTCGGCGGCCAGGTCGTCGCGTAGGGCCTGCTCGTCCCGGCCGAGGAGCCTGACGGCCTGGGCGATCGGCTTGCCGAGGTTGAGGATCGTCTTATGCTCCCAGTTCCCGTGCTCGGTCACGTCGTAGATGTGGGCGAACTCCCTGGCCCGCTCGGCGCCCAGGACCTCGACGACCTCGGCGAGGGTCCAGACGTAGAACTTGCCCTCCTCGCCCTCGGAGTCGGCGTCCTCGGTCGAGTAAAAAGGCCCCTCGGGGCTGGTCATCCGGCCGAGGACGTAGTCCATCGTCTCGCGGGCGACGCGGGCGTACTCGGGGTCGCGCGTCACCTGGTAGGCTTCGAGGTAGACGGTGCTCAGCAGGGCGTTATCGTAGAGCATCTTCTCGAAGTGCGGGGCCAGCCACCGCTCGTCGGTCGAGTAGCGGGCGAAGCCGCCGCCCAGATGGTCGTAGATCCCGCCCCTGGCCATCTTGTCGAGGGTGTGCGTGACCATGTGGAGGGCGTGGGCGTCGCCGGTCCGGGCGTGCTGGCGGAGGAGGACGCGGAGGTCCATCGGGTGCGGGAACTTGGGGGCCGAGCCGAAACCGCCGTGGATCGGCTCGTAGGCCCGGCCCAGGGCCCGGGCCGCGTTGTCGAGGAGCTTCGCGTCAAGCTCCCCGTCCGACTTCGGGATCGAACCGGCCGCCCTGAGCTGGCCGACCATGTCGGCGGCGGCGGCCACGATCTCGCCGCGCCGCTCCTTCCAGGCCCGCTCGACGCTCAGGAGGACCCGGGGGAATCCGGGCCGGCCGTGAGAGTCGACCGGAGGGTAATAGGTCCCGCCGTAGAACGGCTCCAGGTCGGGCGTGAGGAAGACCGACATCGGCCAGCCGCCCTGGCCCGTCAGCGCCTGGACGGCGGACATATAAAGGTTGTCGAGGTCGGGCCGCTCCTCGCGGTCGACCTTGATGTTGACGTAACGCTCGTTCATCAGGGCGGCGATGTCCGGGTTTTCGAAGCTCTCCCGCTCCATGACGTGGCACCAGTGGCAGGCCGAATAGCCGATCGAGAGGAAGATCGGCTTGTCCTCGGCCTTCGCCTTCGCCAGCGCCTCCGGACCCCAGGGGAACCAGTCGACCGGGTTGTGGGCGTGCTGGAGCAGGTACGGGCTGGTCTCCCCGGCGAGTCGGTTGGCGGGGTGCTTCGTGGCGTCGGACATCGGTGGCTCGGCTCGTCGAGGGGTTCGGGCGATCGGGGAAGACCACGCCGAGTATCGCATGCAACCGCCGGACCTGTCACCCGCCCGGCGACCGGGAGCGGCCGGGAAAAACGAACCCACCATCACCAAACGGGGACGTCAGGGAGAACTCGAACCCAACTCGATCTCCCGGCGACGTCCCGTGAAACTCGAACCCAATTGGTAACCGTTCAGTCCTGCTATGGCATGACTAATGCCGGAGCCGGGGCTCCTGAGCGGTGAGCGATCACCGATTCGACAAGGAAGTCCAGCACCGATCGCTTCTGCAAGCGCAGCGTCTGGACCACCGTCAGGATTCGCTCCACGAACCGGCAGCCTGATTCGCTGTGACAGCCGAAAGCGTTCTTCCTCCACAGCACGCCCATCCGCAAGATCCGCTCCGCGTGGTTGTTCGTCAGCTCGACCCCCTCGACCCCCGCGAACAGCCACAACGCCGGATACAACGCCAGCAGGTTGTCGCAGAACGCCGACACCTTGGGATCGGCACAGCCCGAACCTCGCTCCAACGCCACTCGGAGTTCGTCCACCAGCGGCTCCAGTCTCGACCCCAACGCCTCGCGACTGATCGCGCCTCGGCGGAAGTCCCACCAGAGCGTGAAGAGCCCTCCACCACCATCAATCCGACCTCGCCGACGACCTTCCCGCCCCCGCCGCGCTCCTTGCACTTCTGAAAATCCCGCTTCAGATGCGCCCAGCAGACTTGCCGCCGCTCCAACGGCAATCGGTTGTACACTCCCCAGCGATCGCTGATGATGATCCCGCCGATCGCCTCGCCCAGGAGCTCCTTCAGGCCGCGAGCCCCGCGATGGACGTGGATCATGAAGTAGGCCACCGACTTCGTCGCCGCCGTCCAGAGCCAACGCCTGGCCCCGGCCTGCTTCCAGCCGGTCTCGTCGGCGTTCTTCACCGGGGCCTGGCGGACCGCGTCGCGAGCCCGGTCGTGCGACGTGATCAACGCGGCGCCGGTCTGTT
>JAJYDH010000707.1 GCA_021777685.1 Planctomycetota bacterium
GATCTGGCCAGGGACTCGGGCACCAGCTCTTCGAGCTGGCGGTTCTGGGCGAAGGTCAGGCGTGACCGGAGGGTCGCCAGGAGCGCCCCGCCCCGGACCTCGGCCTCGGACCGCTTGCCGAGGCAGGCCAGGGCGATCAGTTCGGACCAGTTGGCTTCGAATTCGGGCCAGCCGAGGTCCGGCATCGCCCGCCGGGCGAGGTCCAGCCGCGCCAGGTAGCCCGCCGTGGCTTCCTCTTTCTCGAAGAACGATCGACCTTGAGGGGCCAAAGCCTCGGCGAGGGCCCAGCCCGCGGCCTCGGCGTCGACCGGGGCGTTGCGATCCTCGCGGAGCGGGAGGTCGCGGTAGATCAGCGTCGAGACGCCCACGACGCGCCCCCGGGCCTCGTCGAACTGGACCGATTTCTCGCGGCGGATTTCCCGGGGAAAGTGATCGTCGAGCCATTCCAGCTTGATGGCGCTGGCGATCCGCACCCGGGCTTCGAGGGTGCCCCCTCGGCGGTCCTCCCTCGGGTCGAGGGCGAGGAAAAACTCGGCGTCGCGGACGACCGACTCGGGGTCGAGCCTGATCCCTCGGCCGCCGACCATCACTCCGGTCGAGCCGTCGCCACCCCGCCGGCGGACAACCCGGTCGGGATAGGCGAGCAGGACGAGCCTGAGCAGGTCGTCTTCACTGGGTTCGTTTTTCCCGGGGGCGGGCAGTCGTCGGCCGATCCTCAGGAGGTCGTCGCGAATCCGGGCCGCCTGACGGGCGGCGGCGGGGTCGACCCCGCGATCCCGGAGACTCGGCGCAAACCCTGCCCGCTCCGCCTCTTCGAGCCGATCGAGGCGGATCAGGACGTCGGAATCGGCGTGGACCTCGGGCCGGACGTCGCGGCCGAAGCTCCGGGCGAGGATGTCCTTCTCCGAAAGCAAGGCGGCGAGCGCGGCCCCCTCGCGCAACAGGCCCCGCTCGGCCGATCCGATCAGGAGCCGGCCGAGCCGGGGATGGGCAGGGACTTCGAGCAGCCTCCGGCCCAGCGGCGTGATCGAGCCCCCTTCGCCGTCGAGGGCCCCGAGCATCGCGAGCAGGCGCCCGGCGGCGGCCAGGGAATCGGGGTCGGGGGCCTCGAACCAGCCGAACCGGGCGGGGTTGGCGTGCCCCCAGGCGTGGATCGCCAGGACGGTCCCGCAGAGGTCGACCCGCGCGACCTCGGGCGAGTCCGAATCGGGCAGCCCCCGCTGCTCGCGCTCGGACCAGAGCCGGACGCACCGCCCGGGGCGGGTCCGGCCAGCCCGTCCGGCCCTCTGGTCGGCCGACGCCTTGCTGATCCGGCCGAGTTCGAGCCGGTCGAGCCCCCGGGCCGGGTCGAAGCTGGCGAACCTCGCCATCCCGCCGTCGACCACGGTCGAGACGCCGTCGATCGTCAGGGAGGTCTCGGCGATGTTGGTCGCGAGGATGACCTTACGTCGATCGGCGGGCCGGAGCGCCCGGTCCTGCTCGTCGCCCGAGAGCGACCCGTGGAGCGGCAGCACCAAAACCCCCTCGCGTGCGGCCCAGGGGGCGAGCTGGCGGCCGGCCCGGCGGATCTCCTCGACCCCGGGCAGGAACGCGAGGATATCGCCGGGGGTCGGGTCGGCGTCGCTCGCCGCGGCCTCCTCGATCGCCGACGCGACCTGCTCCGGGAGTGGCTCGGACGAGGCCCCCCGGTAGCGGACCTCGACCGGGTAAGAGCGCCCCTCGACCCGGACGATCGGCGCGTCGCCGAGGAACCTCGCGACCGGCCCGGCGTCCATCGTGGCCGACATCACGACCAGGATCAGGTCATCCCGGACCGTCTCGCGGACCTCGCTGAGGAGCGCCAGGGCCAGGTCGGTGTGCAGGCTCCGCTCGTGGAACTCGTCGAGCACGACCGCGCCGACGCCTTCGAGGAACGGGTCGTCGACGAGCTGGCGGTTGAGGATGCCCTCGGTGACGACCCTGATCCGGGTATCCGGCCCGATCCGCCTTTCGAAGCGGATCTGGTA
This sequence comes from Planctomycetota bacterium, assembly GCA_021777685.1. GTDB lineage: Bacteria > Planctomycetota > Planctomycetia > Isosphaerales > Isosphaeraceae > Tundrisphaera. The sequence goes on from JAJYDH010000707.1 coordinate 2,007, forward strand.
GCCGACCCGGCCGCCGATCGTCCAGCCGTTCTCCTCGGCGATCCGGGCGGCGGCGGCCCGCGCTGCGACCCGCCGGGGCTGCAACATCACCAGCGAGGGGTGTTCGGCCGACAGCAGGCCGGCCCCGACCAGCGCCACCGGGACGCGGGTCGTCTTTCCGGCGCCCGGCGGGGCGACCAGGACCAGTCGGCGGCTCTCCCGCACCCTGGCGATGATCTCGGGCAACGCTCGGTCGATCGGCAGTGGCGTCATGGGGCCTCGAATCGGGGCGTCTCGGCGTCTACTGGCGAGGCTCCGGGGCCGAACCCGGACCGTCCCCGGATCGTATGTTAAAGTTGAGCAATTCCGCGGGAAATCCGACGACGTCGGTCTTGCCCCGGGTCGCCTCGGCCGGGCCCTCGAAAATCGGCGTCCGTCCGGGAACTTTCGGGGCCCGGATGTCGTCGAAAAGGCTGACACCCGACCCTTCGACCTGCCGGTATTGGACATCGGGCGGACGGCTGTGCTAGCGTGATTCCTCTGAAAAGGCGGGTGGCATCCCACGCCGGCCGGGTTCGCCCGGTCTCTCCCCCGCCCTCGCATCTGGCCCCTTCGGCTCGACCGGACGTCCGAACGGCCTTACTGGGCCGTCCCCGGACCCC
>JAJYDH010000139.1 GCA_021777685.1 Planctomycetota bacterium
GTCGGCTGGGCCTATGTCGCGCCATGCGTGATGTCCGGCTCGACGGTCGTGGTCCTGGTGGGACTGTTCCTGGCGATCCTCCATGTCCGCGACCCAGCGGGCCAGACGGTCGCCTACTGGGCGTTCTGGGTGCTCGCGCTCTACGCGGCGATGGTGGTCCTCCGACGGCTTGGCCTGTTCTGCTACCGGCACGCGATCGTGCTCGAATGGTTCCCCGACCGAACGCGCCTTCGCGCCTGACCTCGACGGATTCGCCTTTACCGGCGGCGACGGACTTCGATACAACAGACGGGACGCGATCCTCCCTCGATGGCCGGCGACATCCCGGGTTGAACCGATGGCACAAGGGGTACAGCCCGGACGGACCATCTCCTCGATCCCGTTCGGGTTCGACCGCGAGGGTCGCCGCCTCCGAGTCTGGCGGCGACGGCGGAACGTGAGCCTCGGGGAGAGTTTCCTCTATCCCGTCGTCGACGGGCCGGGGATTGCCCTCCTGGTCTTCCTGCCGCCGTTTCTGGCGATCATGGCGTTGCCTGTCTTCGACATGCTGGTCCACATCAGGCCCGGCAACGCGCTCGACCCGGTCAACCTGCTCATCATCCCGTTCACGCTGCCGCTGGTCTCCAGCTTCGCGCTCACGATCGGCTACATTTTGATCTTTTTTGGACGCATCCTCTCGGCCTCGGCGCTCGGGGAGGACGACCATCCTCGATTCCCCAGGTGGGACCGGATGGAGATCATCGAGGAACTGGGCCGCTGGATCTGGGCCGCCCTGATGGGCCTGGCCATCGGCGGCCTGCCGGCGCTGTTCTACTGGATGAACTGCGGCGACCTCGACTGGCTCGACGTCTTCCTGTTCGCCGACCTGGCGATCGTCGGGACGGCCTACGCTCAGATGGCGCTGATGGCCTCACTCCTGCACGAGTCGATCCTGGCGGCGAACCCGGTCACGGTCCTGCGCTCGATCACCCGGATCGGCTGGGAATATGCCGGCCCGTGCCTGATGACCGGCGCCCTCCTGATGCTCGACGTCATGGCCTGGTTCCTGATCCTCCTCCACTCGCCGAGGCTGGAAATCGGCGTCTTCGGGCTCTGGGCGTGCTGGGTCCTGACCCTCTACGCGGCGATGGCCGTCTTCCGGATGCTCGGCACCGTCTACTACCGGCACGAGCGACGACTCGGCTGGTTCCGGACCTCACGCGGTTGAGACGGGGCCCGCCGCTCCCCTCGGTTGCCGAGGCGGGTGCCTCCGGCCTAGAATGACGTCGCGTCGGGAGGCTTGCGCGACCTTCTCGCGTCGGTCCCTCGACGGCCCAAGGGACGACGGCGGATGTATCGAGTCACCCGAGAGATCGCCTTCTGTTACGGCCACAGGCTGCTCGATTACCAGGGGAAATGCCGCCATCTCCACGGCCACAACGGCCGGGCGGTCATCTCCCTGGAGGCTCCCGGGCTCGATTCCCGGGGGATGCTCGTCGACTTCTCCGAGATCAAGCGTCATGTCCAGCGCTGGATCGACGAGAACCTCGACCACAACCTGCTGCTCTGCGAGAAAGACCCGCTCCTGCCAGTCCTGATGGAGCGCGGCGAGCGCGTCTTCGTGATGAAGGACAACCCGACGGCCGAGAACATCGCCCGGCTGATCTTCGACCAGGCCGCCGGGGCGGGATTGCCGGTCGTCGAGGTCCTGCTCTGGGAGACCGAAAACTGCCACGCCGCCTATCGGGGCGATCGCTGACCGCCCGGGGATGTCAGTGGCCGTGGCCGTGGCCGTCGTCGGCCGCCTTGGCGGTCGCGACCGCCGAGGCCGGCGTGTAGGGGAAGCGGATCGACTCGACCACCCAGTCGTAGGGTCCGGCGTGGGGACCCTTGACCATCTCGACCAGGGCGAACTGTTCCTTCTCGGGGAAGTCCTTGCTGCCCGGCCCGTCCAGCTCGACCAGCGCGTTCGCGTAGGTGGTCAGGCCATCCACGACCTTCGTTTCAATCCTGGCGAATCGGATCTCCTCCCCCTGCCCCTTGAGCCGCTCCTTGATTTGCGAGAGCGTGGCCGATTTCTCCTTGAACGCGTCGGACATCGACGACGTGCCTTTCGCCTTCTTCAGCTCCTCGACGATCTCATCGGGCGACTTCGTCTGCCGATAGGCCGGCGGCTGTTGGTACCACATGGCCTCGCCGATCGGCTTATCCTTGATGATATCGACATAGAGCCGGGCGAACCGGCCGGCGTCGTAGCTGACCAGGAACTCCTGGGCCACGGCGCGAGTCACCGAAGTCAGCCCGAAGAGCAGCGCCAGGCCGATCCCGATCCGGGCGAAGACTGCCCCCGTCAGGATCTCCGGGAGCCGGCGGATGTTCCGGAGAGAGACGAGGCCGATGACGACCGCAGTCGCGGCGATCACGAGGAACCAAAGGCTGGCATAGCAGAAGACCGAGGCCAGCGCCAGGATCATGCTCAAAACCGCGGCCGAGCTGATCGCCCGATACGACGCGAATTCGTTCTCGATGGCCGAGACCGTCGGCGAATCGGGGGCGGAGGTCGTTGGTGTCTGATCGAGGGCCACTTCGCGAACTCCTGAGTGGATGGCGGATCGACGCCCCGGAATCGAGCCTATTGATAATGAGGGATCGGCTCGTCGACGGGCCGCCTGCTCCTCGAAGGTAATCGCCAGGTCCGGGCGCCGTCAAGCGTCGATGCCCCATCAGCCAGGGCGATTAAAGGGGGACGGGCACCGGCCGGGTACAGCAGGAGCCAGTCCTCCTTGACCCTCCCAAAGTTGAGATTGAAACGACCCTGGGCTCATCAGCGCATGGCGAGGCCGAGCACACGGTCGGGGACCAGCGTCGAGGCGGCCATCCCGACCCAGAAGAGGCCGAGGGCCCATCCCACGACGTTCGTCCACGACCAGTTCGAGCCGGCGACCCGGCACCGCCAGGCGGCCAGGAGCACGGCGAGGATCGTCAGGCCCATCGGCTGATAGCCGAGCGGGGTGGCCCAGGCGAGATTCCGGAAATCGCCACGGGCCACGGCCGCCAGGTCGAAGACCCAGACGACCAGGCCGCCCGCCATCCAGATCAACTCACCGAGGCCGACTTCGGCCGATTCTCGGCGATGGAGCAGGATCGGCCCGATGAGGGCCAGGCAACCCGCGACGGTGAAGGTGCTGGCGAGCAACTGCGTGGGCGGCCATGAGAGCCGCCCTCGGGCGAACAGCGTGGCCAGGCCGTAACACAGGGCCGCGCCGAGGAGGATCGCGTTCGCCAGCGGGGGAGCGGCGGGGCTCGGCGCCGAAGGAGGCTTCGACGCCGCTCGTTTGGTGGCCATCGAGGGTTGAGTCCCGATCGAGGGTGGGTGGTCGCTTCTCGGCAACGGTCCCGATGGGGCCGGGATCTGGTGTCATGCCGATTATCGACCTGCCTCCGCGATTCGATCGGCGATTCCGACCCTCCGGGGCGCCGAATGATCCACGCCTGGCGGATCTGTCGACCTTGAGGGCGCAGGCAGGGCCGGGGTCATTCCACCGAGGCGGGCGAGGCCGCCGAGGGTGCGAAATCGGCCGCCGTATGCTCCAGGTACTCGTCCTCCAGCTCCGGATTCTCGACGAGCTCATCGAGCGTGTCGATCTTGCCGGGGTTCAGCACGACCTGGTCTCCCTCCGCCAGCCCGCGCGTGACCTCGAGGAGGTCGCGATTGGACCGGCCGAGCGTCACCGGCATTCGCTTGAGGCCGTCGATCCCCGCGATGTAGCAGACGTTGTGCCCCCGCTCCACCGCCACGGCCTCGGGCGGGACGGCCAGGACGTCGAAGCGACGGTCGACGTCGAATTCCACCTCGGCCGACATCCCGGGCCTGATCCCTTTGGGGACTGAATCGAGCTTGACCACGCCCACGAAGAATTTGACCTCGTCGCTGATCCAGTTCCCTGCGCTGGTCGGCAAGGGGGCGACGGAGACCACATGACCTTCGATCGTCCGGTTCGCCAGGCCCTCGATCCTGGCCCTGGCCCTCATCCCCTCGCGGACCCGGCCTGCGACCGATTCGTGGAGGTACACCTGGACCTCCATGTTGGCGAGGTCGGGCAGGAAGAAGAGCTGCTGGGACTGGCGGACGGTCGTCCCCGGCTCGATCGGCGGCGCACCCCGGCGGTGGGGATCGATGGCGTAGATCAGGAACCCGTCGTGAGGCGCCCGGATCGTGCAAAAATCGACCATCTTCCGGTAGTAAGCCAGGCGTTCCGCGTTCCGGCTGACGCGCTGGGTGTTGGCGATCACCTCGAATCGACGCTTTTCGACCTCGCTCTTGAGTTCCATCAGCGTCTTCGGGCTGCCGAAGGTCCGGAAATTGTTCAACTCGATCTGCGAGATCTCCAGGTCGAAGCGGCACTGGTCGAGGACCTGCTGGGCGTTGGTCTTCTGGGCGACCGCCGCATAGCCTTTCTCCAGCATCTGCTCGGTCCATCTGAAGCGGTCGATCGCCCGTTCCAGGTCCGACCGATTGAGGATGATCGCCCCTTCGAGCGACTGGAGCGTCTGCCGGAGCAACCCTTCCTGGAACTCCCTCACGGAGATCTCGGCTACCTCGAAGTTGAGCCGGGCCTGCTTCATCGCGGCGAGCGCCTGCTCGCTCTTGATCTCCTGGGTCCTGACCAGCTCCTCATATTCCGAGGAGTCCAGCCGACAGAGGACGTCCCCCTTCTTGACCTCCGTGCCCTCTTCGACGAGGCTCAAAATCGTCGAAGCTCCCCCGGACGTCATCGACCTCCCGCCCTGGGTCCGGACTTCGAGACGCTCCAACTCGCAGGAGATGACCGTGTTATGAGAGCTCTCGACCCGGCCCGAAGCGGTCAAGACCGTGCTCAGGTCCACCTTGGCGACCGTCGTCATTGGCAGTCGCTCGATCGGGTTGTCCCGGTTCCAGGACCGGTACGCTCCCCAGGACAGGACGCCTCCGTAACCGGCACCGGCCAGGATGAAAGTCGCGATCGCGGTCCGGAGCGGGATCGTGGGCCAGCGTCGGGCCCCGGAGATGCCTGGCCTGGTGATCGGGACGGGGAGAAGCGACTCACCGGGCGTGGTACGCACCCGATCGGCGACCAGACATTCATCCAGATCCGCGTGGGTCACGGGGGAACGACTCCAAAACCAGGCCGGTGGGAAATCGGGATGAAACGAAGGCGGGGTCAGGCGGGGTGTTTCGGATAAAATCTCCCCAGGGGAGGGTTTCATCCTCATCGGCCGTGCGAGGCTCGTTGGTCTCGCATTGTCTATCTTAACGGTCGGAGAAGATCGGGCAACTGTCATACCCGCTTGAGTGTAAAACAATTCTTGGACGAGGCAAGATCGAAGCGCGGAATTCCACGCGAATCCCCGACATGGGCCCGACCGAGTTTGCCGATGTCGCTTGCGACGAATAGGATAAACCCCCGGATCATGGCCCGATCGATGGGACGGAGTTCGATCATTTGCCTGGAAACCGATTTCGAATCCTGGCCCTCGACGTCGACGGGACCTTGCTCGATCGCGAGGGCAACTTGCGGCCGAGGACGGCCGAGGCGGTCGCCCGGGCTGCAAGGGCGGGAATCAGGCCGGTCCTCTGCACGGGTCGACGGTATCGGAGGGCCTTGCCGATCGCCCATCGGCTGGGACTGGACGCCCCGCTCATTTGCAACTCAGGGGCTCTGATCAGGGAATCGGCGTCCGACCGGACGCTCTGGCGGGCCGACATCCCGGGATCGATCCTGTCTCGGGTCTTCGAGGTTTTCCGGCGACGAGACGAGCCGATGGTCTCCTTCACCGACCGCCCGCCCGACGAGAGCGATTTCCTGGTGGCCACCCTGCCGACCGGCCGGCCCCTCTTCGACGACTACCTGGATCAGAATCGCGAGCACGCGGGGGTCTCGGCGGACCTCCTCGCTCGGGCCGATCTGACGCATTACCACCTTTGCGCCATCGGGACGAGGGAATCGATGCTAGATTTCCAGCGAGCGATCCTGGAAGTGGTGCCGGGACGGGTCCAGACCTTCGTCCAGAGGAGCCCGCGCTACGCCGGGACGATGTGCGAGATCCTCCGCCACGACGCGAGCAAGTGGACGGCGCTGCTCCACCTGGCCGAACTCTGGGGCGTCGTCGCTGACGAGATCTGCGCCGTGGGCGATGACATGAACGACGTGCCGATGATCCGGGGAGCGGGCCTCGGCGTCGCGATGGGCCACGCGAATCCCGAGGTGCTCGCCGTCGCCGACCTCGTCACCGGGTCCGACGACGAGGACGGCGTCGCGATGCTGATCGAGGATGTCCTGCTCTCCGGGACCGGCTGAAACGAAGGGCATGCCGATGACGACCGAAGCCTCCTGGGTGCCCGAACCGGAATCGGACCGGACCATCGAGGAAAACTGGCTGTTCCGGCTCCGTCGCGAGCGGTACAGGTCGAGTAAGACCGGGCTCGCCCACGACTATTTCGTCATGCACCTGGCCGATGCGGTCAGCGTCATCGCGACGACGACGGATCGCCGCCTGATCCTGGTCCGACAGTTCCGCGCGGGGTCCGGCAGGGACAGCCTGGAGACGCCGGGCGGCCTGCTCAACCCGGAGGAAGACCCCCTAACCGCCGGGGCCCGCGAGCTCCTCGAAGAAACCGGCTTCGCCGGCGACCCGCCGGTCTCGCTGGGGACGGTCTGGTCGAACCCCTCGCTGATGTCCTCGAAGATCACGACCATCCTGATCGCCAACGCCCGAAAGGTGTCCGGACCGAACCTTGATCATGGCGAGGAGGTCGATGTCGAACTGGTCGAGACCGCCGATCTCCCCGCCATGCTCCGGGATGGTCGGATCGATCACGCGTTGTCCGTGCTGGGACTTTACGGCTGGATGCTCCGGGAGCGGGCGAGAGCTTGAGGGTCGGATATGAGTCGTTGTTTCTGGCGAGATCGCGTCAAGGATCTGCTGCTTTCAGGGCAGATCTGACGAAAAACAGGGCAGAAGACGCAATTCGCCGATCTTCGCTCCCCGATCATCACAGGTGATCGGCCGAGTATTTTCCGAAGGGCCATCTACGCTGTTCCGACGTCATCCGGCCGCCCTCCGCGGAAGACAGCAGGTGGAACTTCGCTCGCGGTGGGATGAGTCGCTCGATCGAGTTCACAACCCGAGACGCTGTCGGGCCCTGGCACGGCATTCGCCAGGTGTCCGCGTACAACTCTGCATCATGAATGGGCTCACCTGCTCTCCCCGGGCGTGCCATTAGTGACCTCGATCCCGCGCGATCGAACATTCGCCCGACCCTGGCGGATTTGAATCTTCGTCCTGCCGCGCCGGCGAATCCGCCGATTTCCCGGCCGCTCCAACCGCTCTCGGCCGGAATCCCGCCTACTCCCGGGGAGTCACTCATGAGCGTTCCCGAATCCGGAATTCGCTCCAGCGATCGCTGGCATGTCCTGGCCCTCTCGACGGTCGCGTTCACGCTGCTCTTCAGCGTCTGGCTGATGATCGGTGTGCTCTCGATCAAGATCAAGCCGGAATTCAACTTCAGCAAGTCGCAGATGGAATGGATGATCGCGACCGCGATCCTGGCGGGTGCCCTGCCCCGGATGAATTTCGGGATCTGGGCCGATCGATTCGGCGGGCGTCGAGTGATGCTATTCCTGCTGCTCTCCTGCGCGGTGCCGACCTATCTCTTCAGCCGAGCGACTCAGTACTGGGAATTTATCACCTGCGCCCTGATGTTCGGGCTGGCCGGGAATGCGTTCACGGCGGGGATCGCCTGGAACTCGGCCTGGTTCCCGAACAACAACAAGGGACTGGCCCTGGGCGTGTTCGGCGGCGGGAACGTGGGGGCCTCGGGGACGAAATTGCTCGTGGGCCTGGCCCCCGGCGTCCTGACCGCCATCCCGGTCGCGGGATATCTGGGCGGGATCATCCCGGGCGGATGGCGATTCATCCCGTTCCTCTACGCGTCGCTCCTGGTCCTGATGGCGGTAGTCGTCTTCTTCCTGACGCCGTCGGTCGACAGGAAGCCCGGCCAGGGTCGGACGATGGGCGAGTTGCTCGTCCCGCTCAAGCAGGTCCGGGTCTGGCGATTCAGCCTCTATTACGTCGTGGTCTTCGGCGCCTACGTGGCGCTCTCCGGCTGGCTTCCGACCTTCTATCACGACACCTACAAGCTGGGAATTCGCGAGGCGGCGCTGCTGACGGCCCTGTTCATCTTCCCGGCGAGCCTGCTCCGGCCGCTGGGCGGCTGGCTCTCCGACCTCTACGGCCCGCGGGTCGTGACCTATACCGTCTTCATCGTGATGTCCGTCGCCCTGACGCTCCTCTGCATCCCGGACGGGACGCATTTCGGGATCGCGTATCAGCCGGGGCCGGCGGTGTTCACCTTACTCATGTTCGTCGTCGGGTGCGGGATGGGGATCGGCAAGGCCTCGGTCTACAAGTACGTCCCGGATTACTATCCGAACGACATCGGCGCCGTCGGCGGGATCGTAGGCGCGCTGGGGGCGCTCGGAGGGTTCTACCTCCCTCCGCTTTTCGGTTTCATCGGCCGGGCGACCGGCACGCCCCGGACGTCGTTCGTCGCCTTGCTCGCGCTGACGCTGATCAGCCTGGGCTGGCTGCACGCGACCGTGCTCATCATCAAGTCCGAGGAGCGCAAGGCCCTCGGGGGCGACATCCTGCCCGAAGGCACCTTCTCCTGACGAGTCGGATCAAGGGAAGCCGGGCGGATTGAGGCCCGTGTCGACCCGGTCGCGGATCAGGCTCGTGTCGGTCTTATCCTCTCTGGACAGGAGGGACCGAAGCCCGGTCTCGGCGGAGTTCTGGGGCGTCTCGACGGCCGAGGGCGGCAGCGGCATCGTCCCGTGGATCGAGCCGATCCGGTCGAGCATCGCGCGGGTCAGCGGCTCGTCTCCCAGCCAGCCGACCCTGGCCGAGACGGTGGAGTTGGCCCCCGACTTCAGGACCGTCACGCGGGCCTTGCGGTCGTCGACGGTTCGGCCTTCGAGGATGATCAGGCCGGACGGGTCCTCGTTCTGGACGATCGAATGGATGCCGACCTGTGACATCGCGTCCTTGACGTTGACCAGCAGCTCGGGCGAGGTCGGGAACATCTGCATCCCCCGGCCGCCAACGTAAGACGGACCCACCGGCAGGGCGAGCTTCTCGCGGCCGAACGGCCCGGTCGTCGAGCAGCCGGCGAGGATCGAGGCCGCGAGGATCGTGCCCGTCACCCTGGTTCGTCGCATCCTGACCTCCCTGGATCGCCGGGGCCGCCGTCCGGTGCGACCCCATCGGGCGGCAGGCTAGTCCTTCAGAGACTTCCGGTCAAGGGCGATCGCGCCCGGTCCACACGTCGAGACTCGCGATCGGGTTCGCCCTGGTGGCCGATCTTGAAAGTGTATGGTTGCGTTGGTTTCGATCGAAGCGCCGGCGGGCGAGTTGGTCCCCCGGTTGACGTCGGGCCGGGAGCGGGTTAACATTGGTTTTACCCTTCACCCGAACCGAGGCGAAACGAAGCCCATCGCCTCGTGTTTCCCCGACCATTTTGGCCGTTCTGGCCCAGAGGATGGTGATGCCTCACCCTCGCGTCCGCTACATCGGTAGTCGAGAATTGCACCGCGACCTGCCGAAGGTCCTGGAGTCGCTCGAAGATTCCTCCGCGCGTTTCGTCCTGACGATCCACAGCAAGCCCAAGGCCGTTTTGATCGGCGCCGAGGCGTTCCTCGGCCTGCTCCGCGGCCACACCCCGGAGGATCGCCTGCTCGCCCTGCAGCTCGGCGCCCTGGTCCAGGGCCTCGAAGCTTCCACTTCTCCCGACGAACTTTCCGAAGCCGACGACGAGCTTCGCGAGGGGCTCGTCGCCGCCGGCGTCTGAAGCGGGACAGCCGTCCGCTTCGCCCATCTCGACGCCTCGATTCCCCGAAGACCGAGATCGACCCGTCGGCCTGACATGGCCGGATGGTCGATCTCGCGTCGTTTCCCGGTTGCGACGATCCGCCCGTCGCCGAGCGACCTCGGGCGTCAGCGACCCCTGGATTTTCCGGCCGCGGCGGTCCGATGAGGGATGCTAGACGCGGCCGAGGCTTGGACGGCGGGTCGGTTCGTGATACACTCGACGAAACGCCTGTTCACCAGCCCCGGCCCAAACCGCGTCGCCCCACCCGATCTCCAGGACTCGACCCGACCGAGGTGATTGATGTCGAGCCGGCCGTTCGTCCACCTGCACTGCCACAGCCATTACAGCCTGCTCGACGGGGCCAGCAAGATCCCCGCCCTGGTCAAGAGGGCCAAGACGCTGGGCATGCCCGCGATCGCCGTGACCGATCACGGCAACCTCCACGGCGCGGTGGAGTTCCTCCGCGAGGCGAAGGCGGCCGAGGTCAAGCCGATCATCGGCATGGAGGCTTACGTCGCCCCTGCCCGGCGCACGGAACGGATCGGCGGGGGATTCTCGGGCAACGAGCACAACTTCCATCTCACCCTCCTGGCCCGGAACGGCGAGGGTGTCCGCAACCTGATGCGGCTCTCGTCGATGGCCTTCCTCGAAGGGTTCTACTACAAGCCGAGGATCGACAAGGAGATCCTCGAACGCCATTCCGAGGGGCTGATCTGCCTGTCGGGCTGCGTCTCGTCGGAGTTCTCCGACCACGTCCTCCACGGCAAGTCCTCCGACGCCGAGAAGCTTTGCGAGTGGTATCAGAAGACCTTCGGCGAGGAGAACTTCTACGTCGAGATCCAGTGCAACGGCATCCAGATCCAGCGCGACCACGAGCAGGCGGCGACCGACCTCGCGCGGCGGATGGGCCTGCCGCTCGTCGGCACCAGCGACGCCCATTACCTGATGCAGGAAGATTCGAAGATCCACGACATCCTCCTGTGCATCAACACCGGTCGGACCTACGACGACCCGAACCGGATGCGGTTCGAGAACGACCAGTTTCACGTCCGCAGCCCCGAGGAGATGTACGCGGCCATGCCCGGCCACGAGGAGGCGCTCGCCAACTCGGTCCGGATCGCCGAGCTGGTCGAGGAGAACTACAAGAGCCTCAACCTGGGCAAGCGCCAGTTCCCCTCGTTCAAGCCGCCCGGCGAGAAGTCGCCCGAGGATTACCTCCGCGAGCTCTGCGAGCAGGGCCTGCGCGACCGCTACGGCGATTCCCCCACTCAGGTTGCCATCGACCGGATGGAGCACGAACTCGGGATCATCAACCGGATGGGGTTCGCCTCGTACTTCCTCATCGTCTGGGACTTCGTCCGCTACGCTCGCGAGCAGGGCATCCCCAACTCGGCGAGGGGTTCGGCCTGCGGGGCCCTGGTCAGCTACCTGCTCTACCTCAGCCACGTCGACCCGCTGACGTATGACCTCCTGTTCGAGCGGTTCCTCGACCCGAACCGGTCCGAGGCGCCCGACATCGACATCGACCTCTGCAAGGACCGCCGGGTCGAGGTCATCGCCTACGTCCGCGAGAAATACGGGGCCGAGAACGTCGCCCAGATCGGCACCTTCGGCACCATGGCCGCCAAGGCGTCGCTCAAGGACGTCGGCCGCGTCCTGAGCATCCCCCTCGCCCGGGTCGACCAGGTCACGAAGTTGATCCCGACCCGGCTCAACATCACGCTCGAAGAGGCCCTTGACGAGGAACCGCAGCTCAAGAAGCTGCTCGCCGAGGACCCCGAAATTCAGCGGATGTACGACTTCGCCCGGCGGCTCGAAGGGACCGTCCGCAACGTCGGCACCCACGCGGCGGGCGTCGTCATCGCCGACCGGCCGCTCCGCGACATGGTCCCGCTCCAGAAGATCTCCAACAAGGACAAGGACAAGGAGGTCGTCAGCACTCAGTGGGAGATGGGCGACGTCGAGAAGGCCGGCCTGCTCAAGATGGACTTCCTCGGGCTGAGGAACCTCACCAGCCTCGATGCCGCCGTCCGGCTCATCAACGCCCGCAACCCCGACGCGCCGATCGACCTCAATCAACTCCGGCTCGACGACCAGCCGACCTACGAACTGCTTCAGAGAGGCGAGGCCAAGGGGATCTTCCAGCTCGACGGCGCGGGCATCCGCGACCTCCTGGTCAAGATGAAGCCCGACCGCTTCGCCGACCTGATCGCCATCCTCGCCCTGTACCGGCCGGGCCCGCTCAACGGCGGGATGGTCGACGAATACGTCGACGTGAAGCGAGGGCGGAAGAAGCCCAGCTACGAACATCCGGTGATGAAGGACGTCCTGGAAGAGACCTACGGTGTGATGGTCTACCAGGAACAGGTCATGCGCATCCTCAACCGGCTGGGGGGGATCGAGCTTTCTCAGGCGTATGCCTGCATCAAGGCGATCTCCAAAAAGAAAATGGAGGTCATCGCCCAGGGCCGCAAGCAGTTCGTGGAAGGGGCCATCGAGCGCGGCCTGGAGAAGGAACGGGCCACCAAGATCTTCGAGCTGATCGAGTTCTTCGGCGGATACGGCTTCAACAAGTCGCACACCTGCGCCTACGCCCTCGTCGCCTACCAGACCGCTTATCTCAAGACGCACTACCCCAGCGAGTTCATGGCCGCGCTGCTCTCGTCCGAGATGGACGGCGCCGAGCGCGAGAAGTATTTCGTCGATCATATCGACGACTGCCGGCGGATGGGGATCGAGCTTCGCCAGCCCAATTTGAACGAGGGAATGTTGAGTTTCAGCGTCGGAACGGACGGGGCGATTCTCTTCGGATTGGGAGCAATCAAAGGTG
>JAJYDH010000708.1 GCA_021777685.1 Planctomycetota bacterium
GCCGAGCACTGGAAATGGTCCAGCCTCGCGGGCCGGCTGGCCGGCGACCCGGACCTCTGGCTCGGCGAGCCGGCGCCGCGCGATCCCGCATGGTTGGAACGCGTCAACGAGCCGCTCTCGGCCGGCGACCTCGCCAGGCTCCGCGAATCCGTCACGCGAGAACGCCCCTACGGCGGCGACGACTGGACCCGACAGAAGGCAGAACAACTCGGCCTCGAATTCACCCTTCGTGGCCGAGGTCGTCCCAGGAAGGGCTAATTATCTCCGTCCCCTTTTTCGGCCGTTGTCTCGATTTCGAGGTCTCGGATGCGGACCTTGGTCGGTGTGATCACCACGAATTTCCCGGCGGGATGAGCCTCGACGGTGGGCCATGCCTGGTCCAGTCTCGCCAATCGCTCGGGGAGGGTCAGGGACCCCAGGCGGAGGAGGATGACCCCGTGGCCGGTCAGATGGTCGCGGAAGATCAACTCGCCGAAGTCCTTGTCCGAGGTCAGGATCAGCCGGCCCTCCGCTTCGGCACGGGCGAGCCAATCGGCGTCCGCAGTGCCGGGCTGGACCTCCGAAGCGTAGAGGATGTCGTGCCCATGATCGCGGAGCCGGGTCACGATCGCCCGAGGCACGTTCTCGTCCGCGAAGAGCTTCATCCTCACCTCGAAGCCGTCAGGCGTAGATCGTCTGGTCCATCGCCAGCACGGCGGCGGCGTACAGCAGCGCGGCGCGAATGTGCTCGGGGCGAAGCGTGGGATAATTGTCAAGCAGTTCCGCGTCGGTCATCCCGGAGCCCATCTCGCCGAGGATCTGCTCGACGGTGAGCCGCGTCCCCTTGAAGACCGGCTTCCCCATCATCACGCCCTTCCGCTCCTCGATATAGTCCTGCCATCGGATGGTCATGTCGATCTCCCCGGGAATCTCTCGGCGACTATTGCGGATCACGCTCGTATTTCGCCCGGAAAAAGGGGACTGGCACCCGGCCCGAGGAGGCTTTCCTTGGGTCCTGGGCTTGTCCGAAGCCGGGAGCCAGTCCCCTTTTTCCTCGCCTGGACTCGATCCGAACGTGACCCGCTGTCGTGGAAAGCGAATAACCCGGCACGGCCTGGTGCTCCACGTCGTTTGCTCGCGGAGTTCAGGCCGTCAGGGTCAATTCCCGTAGCGTATGTGTCTCGATCCGATCCATCAAGGGCCGGTGGCCGATCCCCGGGCCGGTCGGCACGGCGACGGTCCCCCGGTCGGCGATGATCGGGGGTTCGACGACTTCCTCTCGATAATACTTGTCCGAGCCCGAGACGTCGCCGGGCAGGATGAAGCCGGGCAGGCTGGCGATCGCCACGTTCGCGGCGCGGCCGACGCCGAACTCGTGCATCCCTCCGCACCAGACCGGCACGCCCCTCGACAGGCAGAGGTCGTGGACCCGCCTCGCCTCGCGGAGCCCGCCCACCCGGCTCACCTTGATGTTGATCACCCGGCACGAGCCGAGGTCGAGCGCCTTGCGGGCGTCCTCGGCCGAGTGGATGCTCTCGTCGAGGCAGATCGGCGTCCGGAGCTGCGCCTGGAGCCTCGCGTGGTCGACGATGTCGTCGTGGGCCAGCGGCTGCTCGATGAGGAGCAGGTCGAAGTCGTCGAGGGCCTTCAGGGTCGCCGCGTCGTCCAGGGTGTAGGCCGAGTTGGCGTCGACCTGGAGCGGCACGTCGGGATGCCGCTCGCGGACCGCGCGGACGACCTCCACGTCCCACCCGGGCGCGATCTTGAGCTTGATCCGCCGATAACCCTCCTCGACGTACCGGTCGACCTGTCCGAGCAAGGAGCCGAGGTCGTTCTCGATCCCCAGGCTGACGCCCGAGTGGATCTCCGCCCGCGTCCCGCCCAGCAGCGAGGCCAGCGAGACGCCCTGACTCTTCGCCAGCGCGTCCCAGCAGGCCATCTCCAGCCCCGCCCTGGCGAAGTTGTTCCCCTTGATCGGGCCGAACAGGGCGATCAGCTCATCGATCGTCGACCACGACCGCCCGAGCACCCGGGGGACGAGGAAATCCTTGAGGATATGCCAGCACGTCTCCGTGGTCTCCGGGCAATAATAGGGGTCCGAGGGGCTGGCACACTCGCCCCACCCCTCGGACCCGCCCTCGGCCGCCACCCGGACCAGGATGTGGTCGATGTGATCCTTGCTGCTGGAACTCGTCCGGAACGTCCGGACCAGGGGCAGGCGGACGACCCTCAACTCGACCCGATCGATTCGCATGGGCGGAGGCTCGGTGGCGGGGAAAGGCCGAGACGCGGGCGCGTCAACCGGTTGAGACGTCGATCAGTTCCGTCGCGAAGGAGTGGGCATGACCCGTCTTCGTCGTCGGTGAGGTCGATGAGATGTCGATGCTCGTGACGGTCGGGATCGACCCGAGGATCGGGGAAGCCGCGTCGACGATCGGCTGAGACTGGACGGGCGACGTCGGGCCGGGCGAGGCCGTCGAGGGGGCCGTCGTCGTCGGGGGGATGCCGTCGAGGAGGCCGAGGACCGTCGCGTCGATCGCGTCGGCGATCGCCCGGTAGCCGGCCGCGTCGGGGTGGACGAGGTCCATCAGCAGGGCCGGGTTGGCGCTCCCGTTGGCCCGCTCGAACAGGACGCCGGGGTCCTCGTAGGTCACGTT
>JAJYDH010000140.1 GCA_021777685.1 Planctomycetota bacterium
CCGTCTTCGAGCTCTGGGCCTTCGAGGAGCTGGATTACGGGGCCATCGCCGAGGCGCTCCGGCTCCCGATCGGGACCGTCCGGTCGCGACTCAGCCGGTCGCGACGGGCGCTCCGCCGGGCCTTCGCCGAAATTCACCCCGAAATATCGATAGATCTTGATCCTTCATCCGCCAGTCGTGGCGCCCTGTCGGCGTCCGACGGCCAGCCGAAAGGTTCCCCGATGCCACGAACGAGATCCCGGAGCCGAACATCCGGCTTCACTCTCATTGAACTGCTGGTCGTCATCGCCATCATCGGCGTGTTGATCGCCCTCCTCTTGCCGGCGGTCCAGGCGGCCCGAGAGGCGGCCAGGCGGTCGCAATGCGTCAGCAACCTCAAGCAGATCGGCGTGGCCCTGCACAACTACGTCTCGGCCACGGGCGTCTTCCCGCCCGGATATGTCAGCTCGATCAACCCGACGGTCGTCGACGCCTGCAACCAGGACCAGGAGAACCAGCATGGCGTCGACCTGGGATCGGGCTGGGCCTGGGGGAGCATGATCCTGCCGCAGCTCGAACAGCAGGCCGTGTACAACTCGATCAACTTCAACCTCTCGGTCGCCTACCACGACAACGACACGTGCAGCCTGACGGCCCTGAGCATCTACCTCTGCCCGTCCGACCCCGGGCCGTCGACCATCCCGGTCTTCGAGGACCCGCCCGACCCGGCGAACCCGGGCACCTACAGCTCATCGCACATCGTCGACACGCTCTCGCGGGGCAACTATGTGGGGATGTACGGGATTGGCGAGATCTGCGCCCAGTCGGGGGCGACCGACTCGCCCAACAACGGCTCGGCCGGGCCGAACGGCCAGCATGCCGGGATGTTCTACCGGAACAGCCGGGTGGGCTTCGCCGACGTCACGGACGGCACCAGCAACACGATCGCCGTGGGCGAGCGGAGCCACAACCTGAGCTACGTCACCTGGGTCGCGCGGTCGATCGACGGCTGGCTGGGCAAGACCTCGCCGATCGAGGGGGGGACCGACCAGTTCAACCCCTCGCCCGAGGAGTGCTGGGTGCAGATCCTCGGCCCGGCGGGGCTGGAGGACGGCCCCCGGACGATCAACAACCCCGAGGCCCACGTCGAGGACTACTGGAGCCGCCATCCCGGCGGCGCCAACATGCTCTTCGCCGACGGCTCCGTCCGGTTCCTCAAGAGCACCATCAACCCGATCCCCTGGAGGGCCCTCGCCACCCGGAACCTCGGGGAGATCATCTCGTCCGACCAGTACTGATCGGCCTTCGGGCGACGGTCTACATCGTGATTGATGAGCCGGCAGTCGCGACCATGCCATCCTCCTCCCCCGATGGCCGGTCGACTCGCCGGCTCGATTGGTCTAGCATCTCCGGGGGCCCGAGGTCGCAACCAGAAGCATCCCGGAGGATGACGATGAGGATTCCAGCTCGACTTTCGATGTCCCTGCGCCCGGTCGCGGTCGCGTCCCTCCTCACGCTCGGCGGCATGGTCGGATTCGCTCCCGCCCAGGCCGCTCCGGCGGGGTCGATGGTGCTCTTCGACGGCAAGAGCCTCGACGGGTGGAGGAAGACCGAGTCGTACAAGGCGGGCGACGTGAAGGTCGAGGACGGCGCCATCGTCCTGTCGACGGGCGGACCGATGTCCGGCGTCACCAGCACCAGGAAGGACCTGCCGACCGTCGACTACGAGCTGAGCTTCGAGGCGCGACGGCTGGCCGGCGGCGACTTCTTCGCCGCGGCCACGTTCCCCGTGGGCAAGTCGTACATCACGCTCGTCAACGGGGGCTGGGGCGGCAGCGTGACCGGCCTCTCCTGCCTCAACGGGTCCGACGCGTCAGAGAACGAGACCCGCCGGTATGTGAAATACCAGGACAGGACCTGGTATCGATTCCGAGTCCGCGTCACCGGTCGCGTCATCCGCTGCTGGGTCGACGACAAGGAGATCATCGCCGTCGATTACCAGGACCAGGAGGTCAAGACCCGGCTCGAAACCCGGACGAGCCAGCCGCTTGGCTTCGCCTCGTGGAGGACGTCGGGAGCCATCCGAGCGGTCGCGCTCCGTAAGCTGACACCCGAGGAAGTGGCGGCCAACAACAAGGTCGAGCCCTGAATCCGTCGGCCGACGTGACGGATAGTCAGCGGGCCGCCGGAGACCCGTTGCCGGGTCGCCGACGGCCCATGAGCCGCGCCCGATCGCGAGGTCACTTGACCGGGACGAGCTGGATCTCGTCCAGGCCGAAGTGATAGCCGGACGACTTCGGGTCCTTCGAGAAGACCGTGATCGTCAGCTTGCGCCTGCCCTTGCCGAGCGCGAAGGTCCCCATCGTCATCATCGACGTGGGCCGGGTCTCCTTCGAGTAGAAGTTGATCTTCTGGCCGTTGTAGAGCGGCTTGCCGTCGAGGTCGAGCTTGGCGATGGCGTAATCCGGGGCCAGGGTGAACTTGGCCTTGATCTGATACTTGCCGTCGGCCTCGACGGGGAGTTCCAGCGAGAGGGCCTGGCCGGACTTGTCGTTATTCCACAGGAGCTGGCGGTTGTCGGACCACGCCCCCTTGAAATCGGCCATGTTCGTCTGCGGGGCGGCGGGCGCGTTCTCGGGGCTGACGACCCGCATCCCCGCGCCCTCGATGACCATCGTGCCGTCGGGGAGCTTGACCACGCCGCTGTCGACCAGCCTGGCCATCTTGAACGGCTTGGGTTCGATGTCCGCACCATCCAGCGTGGCGAGCTTGAAGTTCACGAGCTTTGCCTGGTAGGCCCTGGCCGAGAGGTTCGCGGCGGCGACTCCCACGAAGACGTCGGGCTTGAAGTCGACCAGCATCTCCTGGAAGAGGACCATCTGCTTGTTGGGCAGGGCGAACAGGAGCCGGAGGCTCCCACCTTTGCGGATCGCCAGGAGGGCGATGGGGATCTCGGGGACGTCCAGATAATGGACGGCCACCTCGCGGCCCCCCTTGTAGACCTCGACGAGGATCTGATTCTGCACCGAGATCCGGCCGTCCGACTTCTTGTTCCGCTCGAACCGGACGAAGTTCTTCTCGTCCTGCCAGATCAGCAGGCCGGCCGACTGGAAGCTGAAGGGCAGCTTCTTGCCGGTGGGGACCACGACCCCCTCGCTGCCCGGGTCGAAGGTGTTGGCCACCTCGACCCCCGTCACGAAGTCTCCACCGACCCGGACGAGGGCGCAGGGGGCGTTGAACAGGTTGTACTGGGGCGCGTTGTTCAGCGGGACGCCGGCGGGCAGGTCGATGGTCGTCGAGCCGGCGGCATGTGACATCTTGATCCCCTCGCCCAGGTTCGTCTCGCACGACCACTTGGTCAGGACGCGCTCCCTGGCCTGCTGGTCAAGGCCGGCGATCCGGCCGGGCTTGTCGGGGAGGTTGGCGTTCATCGGCCTGGTGGTCATGACCCGGCCGAGGGCGTCGGTCACGACGAGCTGGAAGACGACCTTGCGCTCCTCGGGCGTGGCGGTCGGCAGCGGGAACTGGCCGCCGGCCACGCCCCCGCCGAGGGCGAGCGGGACGGTGGTCGCGTTCGGGAGCTGGGGATATAGCCCCTTGGCGTCGGGCTTCATCGACTCGGCCGGCGCCGGCTGCTTGGCGAAGCGGATCGCCACGCTCTTGAGCTTGTTGAGCGGGTCGACCAGCCGGACGGCCAGCTTGATCTGGGTATCCTTGCCCGCGGGGCCGATCATCTCGGCCGCGACCACGTCGCCGACGTCGCCGGCGAGGAACGCGGCGATCACGCTGGGAGGGATCGCGAAGCCGACGGCCTCGCCCCTGATCCGCGAGACGACCACGCCGACCAGCCGACCCTTGGCGTCGACCACCGGGCCGCCGCTGTTCCCCTCGATCATCGAGCCGGCGAACTGCACCCGCGCCAGCCGGTTCGCCTCGTCGCGGCGGAGGCTGCTGATGGTCATCATGTTGACCGTGATCGCCGGGTTCGCCTTCACGTTGCCGGCGACCTGCTGGATCTGGCCGCCGAGGGGGAACCCCAGCGCATACGCCTGCATCGTCTCGAAGTATTCGGATTCGGCCGCCGTGGCGTCGGCCAGGATCGGCGTCGGCGGCTGGCGGGCCCCCTTGACCTCGAGCACGGCCAGGTCGCGGACCTCGCGCTCGTCGTAGGCCAGGAGCCTGGCGGGGACCTCCTGCTCCTGGGGCGTGCCGCTCCGGAAGACACACGAGAGCTCCGGCTTGGCGCCGTTGGGCATCTCGGAGGCATCGGGCGCCGCGACGTGGCGGTTGGTCATGATCAGGATCGTGTCGCCGGTGACCTTCATCACGAAGCCCGATCCGGTCGAGTAGAGACGGCCGTTCGCCTTGAGCTTGATGTAGACCGTCGCGTCCTTGACGCGCTGGAGCACGGTCTGGTCGATCCCCTGCCCTCGAGCCGAGCCGGCCAGGCACATCAGAACGACCAGCCAGACGGCCGGCCAGCTCCAGCATCCGACGGGCGTCGGGCTCGACCGACGAACTCGCCCGGGACTCGATTCGAAGCCTGCTATGCCGGGAGCGGGACCACTCTCGCTACGGGCGGGATGGGGGGCGCGAAAGGGCATGACACACCTCGGGTGGAGATTATGAACGGAGGGTCGTCGGCGGTCGGATCGTGGGATTTCTCGGGTCGGGACGGATGATCCGATCAACGGATCTCCGACCGACGTCCCGTAACAGAGGATAACCCGGGAGTGATCGCGATTCCGAATGATTTCCCGAGATTTTTCCGACGGGACGAGATCGGGGAGAAGGGGCGACTTTTCGGGCTCGTCCGGGGGCCCGTCGCTTCGCCGGGGCCCGGCCGGCGTTAATCAACGGCGACGGTCCCCAGTTCCTCGGCCAGGTCGAGCATCGACGGGTGGCGGTCCCGGATCTCCTTGGACATCGCCTTCCGGCAGATCGCCTCCAGTTTGGGCTCGAGGTCCGGGCGGTGGGCCGAAGGGGGCGGGGGCTCGAAGAAGAGGATCTTGCCCAGGACCGAAGCGAGCGAGCCGTCGAACGGCAACCGGCCGGTCAGCAACTCGTAGAGGACGACGCCCAGGCTGTAGATGTCGCAGCCCGGCCCCATCGTCCGGACGTCGCCGTTGACCTGCTCGGGCGACATGTAATGGGGTGTCCCCAGGACCGTGCCCGTCCTGGTCAGGCGCGACTCGCCGGGCACGGACCACCAGGCCAGGCCGAAGTCGATGACGACCGGCTCGTTGTCGGGCCTGATGATGATGTTCGACGGCTTCAGGTCGCGGTGGACGATGCCCCGGGCGTGGGCCTCGGCGACGGCCAGCGTCACCTTTCGGATCAGGCCGGCGGCCGATCGCTGGTCGGGGAGCCCGGGATTGGCCCTCATCCGGGCCGAGAGCGGATCGCCCTCGACGTATCGCATGGCCAGGTAGGAGAGGCCGCCGAGCACCCCGGCGTCGTAGACCGGGCAGAGGCCGGGGTGGTCGAAGCTCGCCGCGGCGGTCGCCTCGCGGCGGAACCGGCGGATTCCTTCGAGATTCCGGCCGTCGTGGGCGAACCGGGAGATCTTCAGGGCCGCGAGCCGGCCGAGGCGCAGGTCCTCGGCCAGGTGGACCTCGCCCATCCCGCCCTCGCCCAGGAGCCTGATCCGTCGATAGTGGCCGAACCGGTCGGGGATCGACAGCCGAGGTCCCGGGTCGGGGGGGAATTCCCCGTTCGCGGCCGGGTCGCAGTCGGATCGGGTCGGGGGGATGTACGTTTCCATCCGGTCCTCCACTCTCTCGGCGCGGGGGGCCGAGCGGGAGTGCCTGGCCCGATCGGCGACCATCCGGGTCGATCGATGTGTGCGAATCCTAGGTGAGATGGGAGGGGCCCGGCGAGGATGCCGGTGTCGGAGTTGTCGGCGCGAGCCCTCGCCCGGCGCCTCGCCGGCCTCGGGTGTGCTCCTATCCCGGAGAATTGCCGGATCGGGAGCCCGGCGCGCGCAATTTTTTGAGAATTTCGGCTTCCTGACCGGATTTTCGGCACCGGCCGGTCGGTGCCGTCGCTCCTTCCGATCTGATCGCGGACGCTCCGGCCGACCTACAGCGGGTCACGCCCGTGTTGCGCCCGGAAAAAGGGGACTGGCACCCGGCCCGCATCGTGCCCGGCAGTTTCGATGCCCGGTCTCGAGGCCGGGAGCCAGTCCCCTCTTTCCTCGTCCGTGGGCCATCTGGACGTGACCCGCTGTAGGATCAACCGATCGGCTCCTCGACGGCCCCGTACACGGCCGCCAGGTCGCCCGTCGACAGCCGAAAGACGCCGGAGAAGGGGACGAAGACGCCCGGGTTGTTGGGAAGCTCGAAGCGAGCGGGGACGGACGAGGCCGCGCGGTCCCGCTCATCCTCCGGCGGGAGGCTGACGAGCACGCCGCAGGGCAGCTTCCGGGGCCGGGATGGTCCGGCCTCGCCGAGAGGGATCGCCCAGATCCGGACTCCGATCAGTTCGATCAAGGCAGACGTGACCTCCGCCGAATGGGCCTGGCGAGGGCGAATGATCGCTCGGCCAGCGGATGGCGAATCGTCCCTCGCCGGTTCGCAAGAATTTCCGCCGAGGCTTGTATCAATTACAACGATTGTAAGTGGGGTCGTCGGCGTCTGGCGACGATGAAACGCCCCGTCGATTAGCAAATCCTACTCCATATTCGGTTTGTAGCGTGTCCAATCCCGACGAGATTGTGCACGGCACGAGAAATGCCAAAGAACTTTAGTCGTCTTCCTCCTCGCCCGATTCTCTCCGAGATTTTCCACGATCGACGGGATGAGGACCTCCCCGCTGGCCAATGGATGCCCTGCCTTCCGGACGCCCAAAGATTGGCCCTCGCGGTCGCCAGGATGGCGGCCTTCCGAAGCCCTAACAGGAGGTTGGTGCATGCCCGTCACGAGAATCCTGGCCCTGGCCGCATTGATGACGAGCGTGTCGGGGACCATCTCTCGGGGCGAGCTGATTCTGGGCGTTTTCGGCGGCTCTCCGGCGCCGGTCACGACCTACTCGACCTCGGGCGGTAGCTTCATGCTGGGTCAGGCCACGACCTCCGGCACATCCGCCACGGTCAACCCTCCGACGACCAGCACCAATCTGGCGACATCCAACGCCGTGTCGCAGTCGAACAATGCCGCGGCGAACTCGACAATCGCCCCCTCGGCGAATATCTCGTCCGTGCCTTCCGCATCCGGGCCGACCTTTGACGCGTTCATCAACCTGGGAGCCGGCCCGTTCCCCAACGCCGGCACTCTCACGACCGGCGGGGCCCAGGCCTGGTACAACAGCCCGCAGGTGATGGCCCTCTTCGGCGGCCAGCCCAACGCGTCGCAACAGGCGGCCTTCGACTCGACGGTGCTCCAGCGGGTCGAGCAGACCTTCCAGCTCAGCGGGGTGCCCGTCAGCCTGACCGACAACCCGAATGCGTCGGCGGCCCACACGCTGAGCGTGGTCTCCGGCACGGTCAATCCGAACCTCACCTCGGCGATCGGCATGACCAATCTCGGCGGCAACGGCTTCCACTTCATCGACAACTCGGCGCCGGCCGCGAAGTCGGTCGACCAGCTCGAATGGATCGTCGCCCACAATGTCGCCCACGAGCTGATGCTGGCCTTCGGGGTCCCCGAGATCCACGACCAGACCGGCAATTACATCGATTCGACCGCCGGTCAGCTTGCGATGTTCCTCAACCCGAACGCGACCTTCAGCACGGGCGCCGTCCAGGACCTCCTCTCTCGCGATTTCCAGGCCACCGGCAATCTGGGCCTCTTCGCCAGCCCCCAGGTGATCGCCTCCGCCAGCGTCCCCGAGCCCGCGACCCTGGCCCTCTGGGGCGTCGGGTCGCTGGCCCTGGTGATGGCCCGGCGAGGCCGGTCGTCGGTCAGCCGGCGAACCGCTTGAAGAAGGACGAATCCTTCCAGCGAGGACGCGCCTCGCGGTTGGCGACACGCTCCAGGAGCCTCGCCACGTAGGCGTCGAACGCGGCGGCGGCCTTCCTGTCGACCGGCTGGTTCAGGTCGTCCGACGGCGCGTGATAGCGCTCGGTGAGCCACTTCTTCGAGAGCTGCTCCTCCGGCGATCCCTTCACGAACCCGATCTTCAAGGCCAGCGACGGGATGCCTCGGCGGATGAAGCTGTACTGGTCGCTCCGGATGAAGATGTTCCGCTTCGGTTCCGGGTCGGGGTCGGGCGAGATCCCGACCGACCGCGCGACGGCCGCGGCCTCGTCGCCGAGGTCGGACTCGTCGAGGCCGTAGATCGTGACCCGTTTCATCGGGTAGAGCGGCAGGAACATGTCGGTATTGATGTCGGCCACGATCGACTTCGGGTCCACGGTCGGGAAGCTGGCGAAGAACTTCGAGCCGAGCAGCCCCTTCTCCTCGCCCGTGACCGCGACGAACAGCACCGACCGGCGGAGCTTCGTGCCCGACTCCTTGAGCATCGCCGCGACGTCGAGCATGGCGGCGATCCCCGAGGCGTTGTCCATCGCCCCGTTGTAGATCGGGTCGCCGTTGATCGGCTGGCCGACGCCTATGTGGTCGAGGTGGGCGGTGAAGACGACGTATTCCCCTCTCAAGGCCGGGTCCGAGCCCGGCAGGACGGCCGCCACGTTCTGCGACTCGACCTCGACCCGCTTCACCGCGACCGTCGCCTTGAGCTTCTTCGGGATCGCGAAATGGGGCAGCGGCTTGTGAGCGTCGGCGGCCTCCAGGATCTCGGCGAAGGTGTGGCCCGAGCCGGCGAGGAGCTTGTCGGCCTTCGCCGGGTTGAAGGCGACGCCGATCGAGAGCCCTCGGTTGTCGTCCATCGAAGGGTCCGCCAGGCTCATCGACGGCATCAGCCGGGCGAGGCTGGAACGCTCCCAGGGGATGTCCATGTTCTTCGGGTTCTGGATCGAGACGACGCCGATGGCCCCGACCCTCCGGAGCACCGCCCCGCGCTCGCCCGAAGACTGCATGTGGGCCGCCAGCGGACCCGGGATCGAGGAAGGCGCCCCGGACAGATAGATGACCACCTTGCCCCGGACGTCCAGACCCTTGAAGTCGTCGTAACCGGCCTCCTCGTTCGCCAGGCCGTGGCCGACGAAGACGAGGTCGGCCTCGATCGACGAAGCCGGGTCGACCCGCAGCGAGATGACCGCGTCGGGGCCGAGCGCCAGCGGCTCCTCGCCGTCCCTGCCGACGAGCGAGAGGCTGGAATGGGCCTCGTCGATCTGCTTGGACCGGAACTTCACCGGCTGGAGGTATCCGTCGGTGCCGGCCGGTTTGAGCCCGGCCTTCTCGAACTCGCGGGCGACGTACTCGGCCGCCTTGCGGTGCCCTTCGCTCCCGGTGTCGCGTCCTTCGAGCCGATCATCGGCGAGGAAAGCGACGTGCGACCACCACCGCGAGCCGTCCGACTCGCCCGAGGCCAGGGGGGCCGTCGAGGCCGCGCCGAGGACGGCCAGGAGGGCTCCGATCATCCGGTTTTTCATCGATTCACTGGGTCCAGGCGGGTGCGACCGGCGAGCGTCAGTCCGGCCCGCCGGATGGACTCGCCCGATCGATGCGACGGACCATTCGAGCCGATCGCCGACCGCGATTCAAGCGGGAGACGGCGTGCGTCGGGGACGCCGACCTCGTTATGATGGGGCCTCGCCCGTTCTTCACCCGATCGTATTTCGAAGGGACGCAGGCCGCCATGATCCACGTCATCGCCGACATCGAGCTCCACCCCGGCCGCCGCGACGCCTTCATCGCCGAGTTCCGCAAGCTCGTCCCGCTCGTCCTCGCCGAGGATGGCTGCATCGAGTATGGGCCCGCGATCGACGTCCCGACCGGCATCGGCGCCCAACTTCCGCTCCGGGCGAATGGCGTCACGGTCGTCGAGAAATGGCAGAGCGTCGAGCACCTCAAGAGGCATCTCGACGCTCCGCACATGCACGATTACCGGGTCGCGGTCAGGGACATGGTCGTCGGCACGAAGCTCGCCGTCGTCGAACCGGCCTGAATGGGGCGGGCTCTCGGTCAATAATAGACATAACTGGAGCAGAGCCCGTATCCGCCGTACCCGAGCCCGTATCCGCCGTAGCCACCATACCCCAGGCCGTACCCACCGAAACCGAGGCCATAGCCGCCGTAACCGGACCCCAGACCGAGGCCGTAGCCAGCGTAACCGTATCCGAGCCCGAATCCGCCGTACCCCAGACCGAGTCCGAAGAAGCTGCCATATCCCAGGCCGTAGCCACCGTAAAATCCTCGGCCAAAGCCGCCGTAATAGCCGCCGAAACCACGGCCAAATCCGCCGTATCCGAACCCGCCGTGGCCGAACCCGCCGCCGAACCCGCCGTGGCCGAACCCGCCGCCAAACCCGCCGTGGCCGAACCCGCCGTGGCCGAACCCTCCGCCGAATCCGCCATGTCCTCCGAATCCGCCGCCGTGGCCTCCGCCGTGCGAGAGCGCGGGCAACTCGGCGTCCAGCTCGGTGGCCTTCCATCCGTCCGCGCCCGGCTTCACCGCGGGAACCAACTCGCCGGGGGTGGCAACCTTTCTGACCGCCGGGACCGCCGACTTGCGGCCGAACTCCGCATCCAACTCGCCCGCCAGGAGGGGCCGGCTAGCGAGCAGGGCCAGGGCCGCGAATGCGAGATGACGGATCATGGGAGGCTCCTCTCGGACGGACAGATGCAAGAATTTGCGTCTTCTTTGATTTTACACTCCGGCCGTCCGCCGGGAAGCAGTCCACTTGCCGGACTTCCCCGATCGTGAGCCGGGATCACGGCCGGAGGTTCTGTTCCAGGAACCGGGTCATGGCCTCGTAAAGGTGCCGGCTGGTGTTGGTCCCCTCACTGATCGAGTGGGTCCGGTTGGGGTAGGCGAGCATCGAGAACGGCTTGTTGGCGGCGATCAGGCGGTCGACCAGCCGCTCGCAGCTCTGGTAATGGCAGTTGTCGTCCCCCGTCCCGTGGATCAGGAGCAGGTTGCCCCGGAGCCTGTCGGCGAAGGTGATTGGCGAGCCGTCCCGATAGCCGTCCGGGTTCCCGGCGGGCAGGCCCATGTATCGCTCCTGGTAGATCGTGTCGTAGAGCTTCTGGTCGCTGATGAACGCCACGGCGACGGCCGTCCGGTAGAGGTCGGGATATCGGAAGATCGCGTTCAGGCTCATCGAGCCGCCCCCGCTCCATCCCCAGATCCCGACGCGATTCGGGTCGATGAACGGCCAGCGCCTCTCCAGCGCCCGGAGGGCCTCGGCCTGGTCCCTCGACGCGAGGATGCCGATCTGTCGGTAGATGCTCTTGCGCCAGGCCCGTCCCCGAGGGGCGGGCGTCCCCCGGTTGTCCATGCTCACGACCACGAAACCCCGCTGGGCCAGCATCCGGTGCCAGAGCCCGTTCCGGCCTCCCCAGGCGTCGAGCACCGTCTGCCCGGCGGGCTCGCCGTAGACGTGGATCAGCAGCGGGTAACGCTTCGCGGGGTCGAAACCAGGCGGCTTCAGGCACCAGCCGTCGAGCGCGGTGCCGTCCTCGACCTCGACCCGGAAGAACTCGACGGGGGTTCGCGCAAGCGCCCCGAGCTTCGCCACCACCGCCGCGTTGTCCACCAAGGTCCGGACGACTTTGTGATCCGGCAGGCTCACCAGCTCGACGATCGGGGGCCGCTCGAAGGTCGAAAAAGTGTGGAAGGCCCACATGCCATCGGGCGAGATCTGATACGAGTGGGTGCCGACCTGACCGTCGGGGGTCAGCCTCCGAGGCTCCGACGACCCGTCGAGCCTCGCCCGGAAGAGATAGCGGGCCTTGGGATCGTCGGGCGAGGCGATGAAGTCGACCTCGCCCGAACGCTGGTCGACCCGGAGGACGTCGATCACGTCGTAATCGCCCGGGGTGACGAGCTTTGCGCCGGAACCGTCGCGATCGGCGAGGTAGAGATGCCGCCAGCCGTCGCGCTCGGAGATCCAGGTGAACCGCCGGCCGCCCTCGACCCAGTTCAGGTCGTCGACCACGTCGACCCACGCCTCGTCGCGCTCCACCAACGCCGTCCGGACCCGACCCGTCCGGGCGTCGGCGAGCAGGACCTCGTCCGTATTCTGGAGCCGGTTGAGGCGCTGGATCGCGACCTCCTTCGAGTCGCCCGCCCAGTCCATCCGGGCGAGGTAGCGGTCCCGAGGGTCGCCCGGGACGTCCATCCAGCGGGTCTCGCCCCCCCGGCTCGACACGACGCCGATCCGGCTCGACGGGTTGGCCTGCCCGACCTTGGGATAGCGGATCGTCGTCAGCCGGGGATAGAGATCGGCCGTCGTGTTGACCAGCGTGTAATCCCGCATCCCGGTCGTGTCCATCTGCCAGTAGGCGATGGACTCGCCGTCGGGGCTCCAGCGGAAGCCGTCGCGAAGTGAGAATTCCTCCTCGTAGACCCAGTCGAAGGTGCCGTTGATCCGCTCGGCAGTGCCATCGGTCGTCAGCGGCCGGATCGTCCCATCGGCAAGATCCTGCACATAAAGATTGTTCTCGTGGACGTAGGCAACTTGTTTCCCGCCGGGTGAGAACTTCGCGAACATCAGCGAAGATTCGGGAGCATCGCCGCCGACCTTGCCGAGCCGGCCGGATTCGCGGTCGAACGTCCAGTAGTCGCCCCGGGTGTTCTGCCTCCAGACCTTTCGGGTGTTGGTGAAGATCAGGAGCCGCTTGCCGTCCTTCGACCAGGAATAG